>SHWE01000003.1 GCA_009693985.1 Alphaproteobacteria bacterium
CGGCAGGCGATTGGGGTCGATTTGCCATGACCCATCGCGACTTCGATCTGGCGAAGCAACGTCACAATTTGCTCCGCGCTAAACCTCTTCTTCGGCATGACCAAGCTCCTTTCCAAGACGGTTTCTAACAAACCGCTTGGTCCCAAAAAACCCGGTCAGGTCAGGGTAGCCTCCGTTCCCGGCGTCGGCCCCGGAGTAATTTCCCTTAAGTCTCCAATGGAGCTGGGAAACGAAACGGCGAGGCGGGCGAGCCCAAAACCGCCGGGCGTGAGGGGCCGGGAGCGGCACCTTTTTCAAACAATTGTGGCAGCCCCACCCGGCGCCTCACGCCGATCCCTCATGTTCCCCGCGAATCGACGCGGGCGGAAAGACCTATGTGCGGTTAAGTCCAGGTGAGGTCATGATTGCGGAAGGGCAGGTCCCGATAACGCTTCCCGGTGATCTGGAAGATGGCGTCGGCAATGTTGGATTGTATCGAGAGGCCGCGGTCGTGCCCCATGCCATCCAGCCAATGCCCCGTCTTGAAGAAGGTGACGTTGATTTGCGGCGGGTCCTCATTGATGCGCGACAGCAGGAATGTGTCGAAATTGTTCTCCGCAATGCGCCCCTCCGTGACGTTGCACTCCTGATACATCGCGTCGTTGTAGAACCACGTAACCTGACCTTCGATCTGTTTTCGCACCGACAGCGGATTGACCAAGCCGAAGCCTTCGTCATGCGCGACATCGACGCGCTCCAGACGCACCTTGCCGTCGCGGCTGATCGAAACGGTATGGACTTGGGCGCTGATCGTCGCATGGCCGCCGGCCTCGGCTCCGCGTTCTTCCAGCGCAATGGCCCGCGCCGTGCCTTCGGGGAGCTTCGTGCCCCAGCCCGACATTTCGGCGGCAATGTCCAGCGCCTTGATCATGTCCGCTCTGTAGGGAAGGTTGGTGCGCGCGATCAGCTCGCGGCGATAGAGATACGGGTCCTTGCCGGCGGCGCGGGCAAGTTCATCCATGAAGCTCTCACGATAAAAATGTTGGGCGGGCGCGCCGACGCCGCGCCGCGTGCCGACGGGAATGTGGAAGCGCCCGCTGTGGGTCGAGAAACGGTAATTGGGCGCGAAGTAGCGCGCCGCTATGTCGAAGCCGGCGGTGGCACCAGGGGCTTCCGCATCCGTGGCTGTCCTGACGTCCATCGCGATCGGCCAGCCATCTTTATCGAGCGCGGCACGCAGCTTTGCTACGCCAATGGAGCGAAACGTCGTGTTGATGAAGTCTTCCTCGCGCGTCCACAGCAAATGGATGGGTGTGCCGCGGTTCTGGTTGGCGACGTAGATCGCCTGTTCGGCTTGCGGGCCATTGCCGTTGCGGCCGTAGCCGCCACCCAGATGGCACATGTGGAGATAGACGTTCTCTTCCGGAATACCGGTGATCTGGGCGGCGGAGCGGCGTGTTTCCTGCGGGCTCTGGTCGCCGATCCAGATGTCGACACGGTTGTCGGCGACAAGCACGGTCGCGTTTCCGGGCTCCATCCGGGCACGCGGCAGATACGGCACGGAGTACGTTGCTTCGACGATCCTGGCGGCGCTCCTGAAGACGCTGTCGCAGTCTCCGACGTTCACGCGCACAGTGCCTGGCTCATCCAGGCTCGCTATCAGCGCTGCCCGTATGTTGGCGGTGTTCCGCGTCGCGTTCGCGGCCGGCACATCCCATTCGATCGGCATCTTGTCGATCGCCGTTTTGGCCTGGTACCAGCTGTCGGCAATCACGGCGACGCCGCCGCCAAAAATGCGACCCCGGATCAATACCGGATCGGGGATGGGGAACTGGATCGCCGAGATGACGCCCGGCTCGTTCCGGATCCGCTCGAAATCGTAACTCTTCACCTTGCCGCCATAGACCGGGCAGGATTTGACGGCCGCCCATTTCATGCCAGGCAAATGGACGTCGATGCCGTAGACGGCTGTGCCGGTGACTTTCGAAGGGACATCGAGATTCTTCTGCTCGGTGCCCATAAGCGTCCATTCCGACGGCGGCTTGATACGGATGCGCTGAGGGTTCGGATGAGGCGTCTCAGCCGCGAGCGAAGCGACCTTGCCATAGGTGGTGGTGCGCCCGCTTCCGCGATGGGTGATAACGCTGTTTACCGAACTCACCTCTTCGACCGGCACCGCCCACAGTTTCGCGGCCGCCAACAGCAGCCGGTCGCGCGCTTCCGCGCCGGCAAGTTGAAGATAATAGCGGCCGTCCTTGACCGACGCCGCGGCGTTGGTCCGCATGCGCCGGTAAAGACTATCCGGGATTCCTGCGAGCCCGGTCCGGTCGCGGGTGCCGAACTGGGGCTCGCCGCCGCCATTAGGATCGGTCGCGCCATTGCCCATGACGTTGAGCGTCCAGGCGGGCGCCATTTCCTTGGCGTCACGATTGGCGGACGCGTATTGCGGCCGGACCTTGCTCCAGTCGCATTGGAGTTCCTCGGCGACCATCATGGCATTGGAGGTCCACACGCCTTGGCCGAGCTCGGTCTGGGCGATACGGACCGTGACGGTATCGTCGGGCGCGACGACGACCCAGGCGTTGACTTCATCGTCGCCGGTTTCGTTGGACCATGCGGCGCCTTCCGGATTGAAGCTCTGCGCCTCTGTGCGCCGCGGAAGCCAGAAACCGATGACGAGCGCGCCTGTGACGGCGGCGGCTGTGGCGAGAAGACCGCGCCGGGAAAAATTATCGGTGATCGTCATAGCGCGCCTCCTCTCGCCGAAATGCTGGCGGCGGCCACGCGGATCGCCTTGCGGATGCGGTGGTAGGTGCTGCAACGGCACGCATTGGTGATCTCGGCGTCGATCTCCGCATCGGTCGGATTTGGCCGTCTCTTAAGCAGACCCACGACGCTCATGATCATGCCCGATTGGCAGTAACCGCATTGCGGTACGTCGAGCTCCATCCAGGCGAGCTGCACGGGATGAGTGCCATCGGGCGACAGGCCTTCGATCGTCGTCACAGCCTTACCGACCGCGGCCGAGACCGGAACGCTGCACGAGCGGACGGGCCGGTCGTCGATATGCAGCGTACAGGCGCCGCATTGAGCAATGCCGCAGGTGAATTTGGTGCCCGTCAGCCGAAGCTGGTCGCGGATAACCCAGAGCAGCGGAGTTTCAGGCGCTACGTCGACCGAATGGCGAACGCCATTCACGGTCAGGTCCATTGCCATGGCGGTCCCTCGCTAATCGCTGTGCGATACACATTTCCAATCGAGCCTGCGGCACTATCTTAACAGAGCAGAGGAACCATCTCTACGCGCCCCTTCACTTTGTCGCTCCTGCCAGCCCAATCTCGCGGAACAGCGCATTCCAATGCCCCATCAGGTTCTCTTCCGAGAAACGCTCGCGCGCTTCGGGGGGGCGCGCGCTCATGCGGGCACGCAACGCATCATCGTCCATCAATTGCGCCATCGTGCGTGCCAGCGCCGCCACATCGCCCGGCGGCACCAAGGCGCCATCCAGCCCATCGCGGATGATCGTGCGCGGCCCGTAATCGCAATCGAAGCTGATGGCGGGCACACCATGCGCCAGTCCTTCGATCAGCACATTCGGGCCGCCTTCGGTCGCCGAGGTCACGGCCACCAGGGATGCGCGCCGATACCACGTGGCCATGTCGGACGCCTGACCGGGTAGGAGAACGCGCGTCTTCAGTCCGAACGCTTCGATCTGCGCTTCGAGCGCTGGCCGGCAGGGGCCTTCGCCGAGAATGACGGCAATCCAGCCGGGCCGCGCGGCGGCGATGGTGGCGAACGCGGCGATCAACGCATCGAATTGCTTCTCGGGCGACAAGCGGCCGGCGGCGATGATGATCTTCCGCAAAGGCTCCACGAAATGGTCTGGGGCCGGCCCGGGCCCGGTCGGCAACAGCGGCCACTGAACGCTCTTGGGAATCGTCACGGCGCGCCGCGCCGACGTGTTGTGTTTAAGCCAATCGCGCACCGCATCGGTCTCGCCGGTCACCGCATCGAGATACCGGTAGCTCCGGCGCCGCAGGAATTCGCCGATGGAGCGAAGCCTGTTGCGAGTGGGATCGCCGAACTCGCATCCTATCCGGCGGCAGGAGAGTCCGAGCGTGGCGAGCACCACGAACAGCGCGTAAATGCCGCCGAAGCCCACCACGACATCCGGCCGCTGCCGCACGATTTCCCGCCGCAGCGCGAGAATGGCGCGGATGATCCGAATGGGCCCTCGTTTCGGCCCGCTCCAGCCGAGGACGATCCTGTTGATGTCCGGATGCAGCCGGTAGGCGTCCTGCGATTCATCATTTTCGGTGATGACGGTTACCGCGTGATTCTCCTCCGCCCAACAGCGGGTATGATCGACGAGGATGCGCTGCACGCCTCCGAGCGACAGCGCGTGATAGATCGCAACGATGCGCACCGGGTCTGTCCCAACGCTTTGCCGTGAAGCGCCCTATATAACAGCCGCCGGCCTGGCCCCCTGGCAGCGCCCACGGCACGGGGCTTGCTCCGTCTCCCGCAACCGGGGACCGGGAGCCGCTTATGGACGAATTATTGTATCAAAATGCCACAGAGGATGTTGCCCAAGACGCGGGCAATTCGCGCTATTCCGCTCCGCCGGAACAGAAATGGCCAGAACAAGTGTGGGGAAAAATGGATAATTTCGAACGTCTCGAATTGGAGCAACTCCGCGCTACCGCACCGCCCTTTGGACGCCGTTCCCATGTCGAGACCACGGGCTTCGGCCGCCGGGCCGGTGTCGCTCTCGCGCTTTCTCCCTCGTAGCGGGCGCAGATGCGCCACAAACAGGTCCAACTGACAGCCTTCACGAAACGCTGAACCTCCCCTCATTGCCGCTACGCCGCCCGTTTGGGAAACAGACGGGCCGAGGTTAACATCGCACCGTCGCGGCAAGCCCCCGACGATAGAGCGATATGACGAAGCTGCGTCTCTCCCTTGCCTGCAACGATTACGACCGCACAGCAGCGCTATTCGACGGGCGCGTGACGGCCGAGGGCATCGATCTCGACCTGCATATGCTGAAGCCGCGGCAGCTTTTCCCGCGCATGCTGGACCACCAGGAATTCGACGTCGCCGAGATATCGCTGGCCTCCTACGCCGCGCTGGTGGCGCGCGGGGACAGTCCTTTCGTCGCCATTCCGGTCATGCTCTCGAAGCTGTTCCGCCATTCCTGCATCTATGTCCGCGAAGGTTCCGGCATCGCGAAGCCCGAGGATCTGAATGGCAAACGCATCGGCACCACGCAATATGGCGCGACGGCGATCGTCTATATGAAGGGCCTGTTGCAGGACGAATATGGTGTGAGACCTGCGGACATGAATTGGTTCATCGGCGGGCTGAACACGCCCACCGAAAAGCCCCTGATCCCGCTGAACTTGCCCAAATCCATTGCAATCGAATTTCTTCCTACCGGCCAGACGCTGGAGAACCTGCTGGTTCAGGGCGAGCTCGATGCTTTGTTCGCGATTCTGATCCCGAAGCTGTTCCTCGATGGTAGCCCACGCATCGCGCGGCTGTTTCCCGATTATCGAAAAGCCGAAGAGGACTATTACCGCCGCACGCGGGTCTTTCCGATCATGCATACGGTCGTCATCCGCAAGGAGATCGCCCGCGACAATCCCTGGGTGGCGCGCCGCCTCTATCGCGCCTTCTCCGCTGCGCGTGATCTCGCGATGGAGCCGCTCTACGACACCGATGCGCTGATGGTGGCGCTTCCCTGGTTGATAAGCCATATAGAGGAGTCGCGGCGCGTGTTCGGCGAGGACATTTGGTCTTACGGAGTCGAGCCGAACTTCGCGTCGCTCGACGCCCTTTGCCGTTACGTGCACGAGCAGGGGCTGGCGCCGAGGCGTGTCGCACCCGCTGAGCTATTCATGCCGGTGGATTAGAAATTGGCCTTGTCCGCCTGCGGGATGGCAACGGATTCCGATCCGAAATAGGAGAACGGATTTTCCGCGCAGGACATCTCGTTGAGCGGCCCGGCGGCGGAAGAGGACGACACTGCATTGACGGGAACATTGTTCTCGGCGACGCCCGGCTCGACGCGCCGCCAGCGCTGGATCGCGTTCCACGGCATGGTGAAGGCGCCGGGGTCATCGACATGGATGCTCACTTCCATCGTCTTGCCGCCGTCGATCATGCGGAAGCGCTCGACGATGTGCAGCTTCTCGGTGTGCGGCGTGTAGAACCCGTCCATATAGGTCTTGGTGTTGAACCCGATCGTGTCGACCACCAGCGTATCGCCCTCGTAATGGCCGATCGATTCGCCGAACCATGACGGCTTCGGATTCGTCGAATGCTTGTCGGTGAGATAGATACGGCGCACCTGATGGTCGCCCTGCCAGATCATCACGACTTCCGTCGGTCCTTGGACGATGAAGATCGGATGGATCACATGCAGCACGAAAGCCGGGCCGGTGGGCCAGCAATTCGCCTGACGGCTCGTCCCGCCCTTGCCGGATTGCACAAGCTCGCGCTGCTTACGCAATTCCTCGCGCGCCCAGGGTTGCAAAATGGGCGCGTTGAGATCGGCCAAGGCGATGGTCGGCTGCCGGCCGGTGCGGCGGAATTCCTCATTGGTGACGCGCGGAAATTTGGGGTCCTGGCCGACGGGCCCGGCGCCGCGCGGCGGTGCCATGAAGTCGCCGCCCAGCGAAATCCAGCCGACGCTCGGGTTGGGCGAAAAATTCGGCGGTGAAGCCGGCGCGGCCCATGCGGCGCCGAGGCAGAGGAACGAGACGGCGGCCATCGTCTGCAACGAAAATCCGGACATCGTCAGCGCTCCTCAGAAATAGGGCTTCTCCGCTTGCGGTATCGGGTAGGCATCGACGGCGCCGAACAGCGCATTCGGATTCTCGGCGCAGCTCGATTCGAGCATCGGCCCGGCATCGCCGGTGGACGACACCGCGTTGAGCGCTTCGGTCGCTTCGGCGACGCCGGGCTCCGAACGCCGATAGCGCTGCATCGCGTTCCACGGCGTCGTGAAGGCGCCCGGATCCTCGACGTGAACGTTCACTTCGAGCGTCTTGCCGCCGTCGATCATGCGGAAGCGCTCGATCACGTGCAGTATTTCGGTGTGGGGCGTGCGAGAACTGTCGATGAAGGTGCGCGGGTTGACGCCGATCGTATCGACCACCAGCGTATCGCCTTCGTAATGACCGACGGACTCGCCGTAATCGGAAACCTTTGGATTCGCCGAATGGCGCACGTCCAGATAGATGTGGCGGACTTGATGATCGGCCTGCCAGATCATCAGCACTTCTTTGGGTGCTTGCACGAAATAGACGGGCTGCACCGGATAAAGCAGGAAGCCGGGCACGCCGATGGGCCAGCAGCTCGCTTGCCGGCTATAGACGGATTTTCCGGCCACCACGTCGGCGTTATGTTTGCGCATCTGCTCGCGCGCCCAGGGTTGCAGGATCGGATTACTCAGATCGCCGACCGGAAATGTCGGTTGCGCGCCGCGTTCGCGCAAATCGTTATTGTTGGCGCGCGGACGGCCAGGATCGAATCGCACCGGCCCGGGGCCCGAGGACGGCGGAAGGAATTGCGCGCCGGCGGCGATCCAGCCGACGCTCGGATTGGGCGCGAAGTCGGGCGCGCCAACGCTCGGCGCGCCGAACGCGGCACCCAAGCACAGCATCCCGCTAGTTGCGCTCAAAAGCACGGACGCGAATCTGGACATGGTCCCCTTCGCCTAGGCCCGCGCGAACGATAGCACTAAATCTCGTCCTTGCGGATGCAGGCGGCGAGATGGCCGGGATGGAAATTGGGGTTCGATGCCGCCAAGGGCTCCAAGGGCGGCACGATGGTGCGGCAGGCGGGAATCGCGAACGGGCAGCGCGGATGAAACGGACATCCGGGCGGCGGCGAAATCGCGCTCGGGGTCTCGCCACGCACTGGCACGACATCCCGGCGCTGCTTCGGATCGGGCACCGGAATCGCCGCGATCAGCGCGCGCGTATAGGGATGGGCGGGCTTGTCGAAAATACGCTCGGCCGGGCCGGTCTCGACGATGCGGCCGAGATACATGATCGCGATGGAATCGCTGACATGCTCCACCACCGAAAGATCGTGGCTGATGAAGATATAGGTCAGGTTCCGTTCGCGCTGGAGGCGCACCATCAGGTTCAGAACCTGGCTGCGCACCGAGACGTCGAGCGCGGAAACCGGTTCGTCGGCGATGACGAGCTTGGGATCGAGCGCGAGCGCCCGCGCGATGCCGATGCGCTGGCGCTGGCCGCCGGAGAATTCGTGCGGATAGCGCTCTAGCATCTCGCCGGTGAGCCCGACCGTCTCCAATAGCGCGCGCACCTTCTCGATCTGCTCCGCCTTGGTGCCGAGTTTGTGGACGAGCAGCGGTTCGCGCACGATCTCGCCGACCGTCATGCGCGGATTGAGCGAGGAATAAGGGTCCTGGAAGATCACCTGGATTTCGCGGCGCAAGCGGAACAGCTCGGCTTTCGAGGCGGTGGCGATGTCCTTGCCTTCGAAGAAGACGTGGCCTTCGGTCGGCTCTTCGAGCCGCATGATGTTGCGCCCGAGCGTCGATTTTCCGCAGCCCGATTCGCCGACCAGCCCGAGCGTCTCGCCTTCCTTGACGGTGAGGTTGACGCCGTCGACCGCGCGCACATCGCCGATCTTGGCGCCGAAGACGCCGCCGCGCACCGGATAATATTTCTTCAGGCCTTCGACGACGAGAAGCGGCGTGTCGCTCACGGTTCTTCTCCCGTGACCGGATAGTGGCAGGCGACGAGGCCGCCATCATAGGGGTGCAATTGCGGGTCTTCGCTGAAGCAGCGTTTCTGCTCGGCTTCGGAAAGGCGCTTGCGCTTCCAGCAGCGGTCGGCGAAGCGGCAGAAATCCGGCGGGTTAAGAAGCGAGGGCACCACCCCTTCGATGGTCGGAAGCTCCGCCTTCTTGGGCGTGTCTTTGCGCGGTAGACTTCTCAGCAGGCCCTTGGTGTAGGGATGACGGGGCCGCTCGAAGATGTCGATGACATTGTCCTGCTCGACGACGCGGCCGGCATACATCACGGCGACCTCGTCGCACATCTCCGCCACCACGCCCATATCGTGGGTGATGAAGAGGACGGCGGCGCCGGTGCGCTTCTGAAGCTCGCGGATGAGTTGAAGGATCTGCGCCTGGATCGTCACGTCGAGCGCGGTGGTCGGTTCGTCGGCGATTAGGAGCTTGGGTTCGGTGAGAAGCGCCATCGCGATCATCACGCGTTGCTTCATGCCGCCGGAAAGCTCGTGCGGATAGCTGGTCAGCCTTGTCGCGGGGTCGGGAATGCCGACGGTCGTGAGCATTTCGATCGAACGGGCGCGCGCGACTTGCTTGTCCATGCCGAAACGCAGTTTCAGCACTTCGCCCATCTGCTTCTCGACCGTGAACACCGGATTGAGCGATGTCATCGGGTCCTGGAAGATCATCGCGATGTCCTTGCCGCGGATTTTCGGCAGCTGCTCGCGTGGGAGCTTGAGGATGTCGGTGCCGTTAAAGCGGATTTCGCCGCCCATGATGCGTCCCGGCGGGCTCGGCACCAGACGCAGGATCGACGTCGCCGTCACGCTCTTGCCACAGCCGGATTCGCCGACAAGCCCGAGCGTACGCCCCGCATCGATGGCGCAGGAGACGCCGTCGACCGCACGCACAAGGCCGACCTCGGTGTCGAAGCCGACCTTCAGATTGTCGATTTCAAGCAGCGCCAAGTTCGCCCCTCAATGTGCGCGGCAGTGTTGATGCAATGCGCTTATTGGACTCGTTGGCGGATGCCGTAGAAGTCCTTATCCATTTCCGTATCGAGCGGATAGGCCTTGTTGGTGCGCTTGGCTTCTTCCAGCGCCGCCTTCTTCGCCGGGTCGATCCAATAGACGAACCAATCGGTCGGGGTCTGCGTCCGCTTCGGCAGATAGAATTCCGGAAATTGCACGTAGTCCCAGTGGACCAGCCTTATAAAGGGCGGATACCAGAACGGAATATAGAACGCTTCGTCATACACGATCTGATCGATGCGCCACATGGCCTCACGCCGTTTGTCCGCATCGAGATCCTCTTCATAGGTCTTGACCAGGGCATCCACCTCGGGCGTGCCGAAGCCCCAGAAATCGTTGTTGTTGGTGGCATTCTTGAACTCGGTATGGAGATATTGCCGCGGTTCGGGAAACAGGCCGCCGGACATTCCGATATTGACCATCTCGAATTTGCGCTCGAGTGCGCGCTCGAAGGCGGTTCCGGGTTCCAGCAATTGCAAACGCATGTCGATGCCGGCGCGGCGCATGTCCTGCTGGATGACGGTGAAGTGCCGCTCTAGCCCCTTGGCGGCATAGAGAAGCGTGAAGCTCGCCTTCTCGCTCTTGTCATTGACCAGAATGTCGTCGGTGTCGGTGCGGGTGAACAAAAGGCCGTAGGCGACGTTGCGCAGCTGCGCCAGCGTACTGCGGTTGCTTACATTCGCGGGACGACTATAGCCCGCGCGTTCCAGATGCATGCGCGCCATCTCCGAGTTGAATTCGCGCGTCATCAGATTGGGATTGGCGTATTCGGTTCCGTCGAAGAACGACCGCTTCCGGAAATACTCGCTGTACATGAGGTTCCGGTTGATGCGCTGGAAGTTGAAGAGATATTGCAGCGCGGTACGAAAGTCCTTGTTCCGGAAGATCGGCGCTTCCAGGTTCATGTGGAGGCCAGAAACGCCGTCGGGCACGTCGGTGAAGACACGCACGCGGCGCAGCCAGCCATTGGTGACGGCGGGGAAGGTGTAGCTCTCGTTCCAGTTTCTGGCGCTGCCTTCGACCATCATGTCGAGTTCGCCGAGCCGCAAATAATCGAGCTCCCGTTCGGGCGAAATCACTCTCAGCTTGATCTCGTCGAAATTATACATGCCGATGAAGTAGCGCTTCTTGTTGCCCCACCAATTCGGCGTACGCTTGAAGGTGATGGTTTGTCCGCGTTCGACCGCGGAGACGGTGTAGGGCCCCACCGCGATCTGGAATTGATTGGTGGTGCGCGTCACCCAATTTTCGTCGAGCTGGGTGGCGTGGGCCGGCGTCGGCCATATGCCGCCGTAATCGACCAGCGGGCGCCAGGAAGGGCGCGTCCCCACGATACGCAGCGTGTAGTTGTCGATCTTGTCGACCGATTGGTAATAGCGCTCCGCATAGGAATTGTAGAACGGATCGACGATGAATTTCGATTGCATCATCTTCCAGGTGAAGACGTAGTCGTCCGCCGTGATGGGCTTGCCGTCGGAGAATTTCGCATCCGGATCGAGCTTGAAATAGATCGTCTTCTGATCCTTCTGGATCGACCAATGCGTCGCCATCACCGGAATGAATTTGTCGGTGACGGGATGCATGCCGACGAGGCCGAAGGCCATGGTGAAGGCTCTGTTCCAGGCGGCGAAGAAATCGTTGTTGTTGGGTCCCATCAGGCGGAAGGTCAGCGGATAGGCCCCGATGGCGACGTTGAACGTGCCGCCGCGCATGGCCTTCTCCGATCCGATCAGCGGCTCGTCATTGTCGGTTTCCCAGACGATGTCGGCTGGGAGCGTTGCGGGCGCGGCCGGCGTCGCCGACGCCGACGCAGGAGCGGTAGCGGGCGCCGGGGCAGGCGCGGGAGCCGCCAGGATCGGAGCACTTGCCGGCGCCAGCATGAGGCCGCCAAGCACGAGGGCCGCGAGCAATCTCTTCATTGTCTTAGCTCCGCTATTCGTATTTCGCATATTGCTTGGGATCGAACGCTTCGCGAATCGATTCTCCGATGAACACGACGAGCACGAGCGTGACCGTGATCGCGCCGAACGGCGCCAGCGTCAGCCAGATCTTGTCGCGGTTCTCTTGCAGCAGCGCCTGATCGATAAGTTGGCCCCAGGACGGCGTCGGCGCCGGCAGGCCATAGCCGAGATAATCCAGGCCCGTGAGAGCGAAGATCGCGCCGACCACGGCGAAGGGTGTGAACGTCACCAGCGGCGTCAGGCAATTGGGCAGAAGATGGCGGAAGATGATGCGCAAATGCGAAGCGCCGTAGGATTTCGCCGCCAGGCAATATTCGCGCGTCTTCTCGCGATACATTTCGGTGCGCATATAGAAGGTGATGGTGATCCACTGGAAGATCGCCATGATGCCGACCAGCAGCCAGAAGCTCGGCGTCAGCAGCGCGGCGAGGATGATCACCACATAGAGGAACGGGATCGTGACGAGGATTTCGATCACGCGCTGGCTCAACAGATCGAAGCGCCCGCCAAGATAGCCTTGCAGACTGCCGATGGCCGTCCCGATCACTTGGCCGAGGATCACCAGGATCAGCGCGAAGAAGATCGAGATGCGGAAGCCGTAGAGCAGCCGCGAGGCGACGTCGCGCCCCTGGGAATCCGTGCCCAGATAATGCCGTCTGAGAGAATCCGGCGCGTTGGGCGGAACCTGGGCAAGGCTCGCGAGCGAAGGCATCGTGCCGCCGCGCGCCAGGCCGATGAGATTTCCGGTCGGCGATTTGGCGCGGTCGGCCAGGACATTCGTGATCTCGCCGCTATAGATGAGGTCGGCGAGCTCGGTCAGCCCGTCGCGGCGCGCCAGTCGCTCCGCCGCCTCGCGATTGCCCGCGGTCAGCTCGATCTGAATCTCGTTGAGGATCTCGTTGTACCAGAAGTCGCTGACATAGGGGTCCCACGGGATCGGCGGCATGATGACATAATTGCCCCGGTTGGGATATTTCGCGTCGATCTGGCTTTGCGTTTGTCCGTTCGGCATCGCGCTGTCGCGGTCGTGGAGAAAACGTTCAGTCTGCCATTCGCGCTGCAGACGTAGATATTCGGTCTCGATGTCGCCGGTGGACCAGCCCGGCGGCGGCGTCTGCGCGAAATTCGCCATGCTGAAATACTGAAAGCTCGGGAAGTACCACTGTCCCTGATAGCTCACGAACAGCGCGCGGCTCTCGGCCAGGAGCGGCGCGAAGATCGACAGCACGATCGCGGCCAGGAGGATGAGAAGCGAATAATAGCCGCGCTTGATCTGGCGGAATTTGGCGAAACGCCGCCGCGTGATGGGATCGAGCTTGATCCAAGCCATGGTCTACTCGAACCGCACGCGCGGATCGACGAACGCGACCGCGAGATCCGAAATCAGATTGCCGAGCATCATCACCACGCTTGAGATCACCAGAAAGCCCATGACGACGGGATAGTCGCGCGACTGGATGGCTTCGAAGGCGAGCAATCCCACCCCCTGAATGTCGAAGACGCGTTCGATCAGCAACGAACCGGTGAGGAAGATGCCAAGCAGGCCGCCGATGCTGGTCGCCATCGGAATCAGCGAGTTGCGCAAGGCATGAACGAACACCGCGCGCCTCCAGGAGAGCCCCTTGGCCAGCGCCGTGCGGACGTAATCGGCGCTCATATTCTCCATCAGGCTGTTCTTCATCAGCATGGTCTCGACGGCGAACGCGCCGGTGAGATAGGCGATGAGCGGCAGCACCGAATGCCAGACGATGTCAGTGAACTTGGCGAACATGCCTAAGTTCTCCGCACCCTGCGATTGGAAGCCGCCGAGAGGGAAAATCTGAATCTGCACGCCGAGCAGATTGACAAGCACCGCGCCGAGCGCAAATCCCGGTATGGCGTAGCCCGTGAAGATCAGCACCGAAGTGAGATTGTCCACCACCGTTCGGTGTCGGATGGCTTTCAGGATTCCGAGCGGAATGCAGATCCCGAAAATGAAAATGGTGGTCACGATCCCATAATAGATCGAGACGGGCAGGCGCTCGGCGATCACCTCTATGACGGGCTCGTTGTAGCGGAAGGATTGTCCGAGATTGAGCTGCACGGTTTGAAGCAGCCAGGTGCCGTAGGCGATCGGCAGCGGCTTGTCGAAGCCGTAATATTCGTTGAGTTGCTGGAGCTGGCCTTCGGGGATGGTGAACTGGGCTCTCGGACCGGCGCCCCCGCCGCCCCCCGCTTCGCCGCTGCCGCCCGCGCCGGCCAATTGCAGGCGCATCTGGTCGATGGGGCCGCCGGGCACGAACTGGCACAGCAGGAAGGTCACGAAGGTGATCCCGATAAAGGTCGGGATCATCAGCAGGACCCGTCTCAGCACGTAATCGCGCAGTGCTTCGCCGCGTGATTTCACGATTGCATCCCTTCGCTGGCCGCGAGGGGACGATCTTACTCACCTTGAAGGTGGCGTCACTCTCAACTTTCGTGGATCGGGGCCCGAAAGGGCTTTCGGCGGCCGGAATCGACCAGGACCCGGCGGCGTTCCTGGGTCAGGATGTCGTTGCCAGCCCGCGGCAGTCTTTCGACCAGCAGGCGCCGCAGGAACTGCATGTCGGGCTGGATCAGTTCCTCGGATCGGTAGGTGTTGAGGAATTTGAGGCCGATTTCCTTGGCGCCGACCCAGATGACGGCCGCCTCGTGCATCAGGTCCTTGGTGCCGACGAGGAGATAGAAATGGGCCGGGATGACCTGATCCTTGGGAACCTGAAGCTTCGCGCCCGATGCCGAGATTTCCCGGATCGGCGGAAGCTCCTCGAAATCGTGGGGCCCGGTCATGGCGCCCATTTTGGGGCGCTGCGGCTTTGCCGGACATGTCATGGGGGTTCGCTCGCTGTCGCGTTCTTCGGGAAGACACGTTGCCGGAAGCGACGAACCCCTCGCGCTGATCGACGCAGGCTTCGCGAAGGGTGCGCCTGCCCATGTGAAGCCGTCCCTCACGCGCGCGGTTAAGATTGCCGCGATCGGCCTTCTTTTGTGGCTGGCTCCGCTCGTTTTCCTATGGTGGTTCCTCGGCGCCGATAATGTCTTCACCGCGATCACCGCGTTCAACAGCAAGATGGCGCTCGTCACCTTCGGCGGCGCCTATGCGGCGCTCAGCTACATGGCGCAGCAGGCGGTTGAGAATTACCACTGGCTCCAGCCCGACGAGATGCTGGTCGGCCTCGGCTTTGCCGAAACGACGCCGGGCCCGCTCATCAGCGTGGTGCAATTCGTCGGCTTCATGGGGGCGTTCCGCGCGCCCGGCGCGCTCGATCCGGCACTCGCGGGAACGCTGGGCGGCGTGCTCGCGATGTGGGCGACCTTCGTTCCCTCCTTTCTCTGGATATTCCTCGGCGCGCCCTATGTCGAAGCGTTGCTCGGCTACAAGCCTTTGGATGCGGTGCTCTCCGCGATCACGGCGGCCGTGGTCGGAATCATCCTCAATCTCGCGGCCTGGTTCGCGCTCCACACGCTGTTCGCAAATGTCGCCGAAGTGCAGACGCTCGGAATGCGCCTCAGTATTCCTGATCCGGCAAGCCTCGATGTCGCGGCGCTTGTGCTCTCGGCCGGAGCCATTGTCGCGATGTTCGGCTTTCGCGTCGGGATGATGCCGGTCTTCGCCGTCTGCTCGGCGCTCGGCGTTGCGATGTATCTCGCCGGAATCCGTTAGGTCCAGATGCCCATCGCGCGCCCTAAGCGGCTGGTATTAGCGGCCTTGGCGGATAGTATGGGCTTTGTCGAATGACGGGTCCGAGCGGACCTCACGGGGGTGACAATGTCCGAGGCGATCAAGCCTGCGCCCATAGCGGCGCCTGCCACGCGCTGGATACAGCTTGGCCTCGGGCTGATCGCCATGATGTCCATATCGAGTCCGCAATATGTATGGACTCTGTTCGTGGCGCCGTTCCAGGAGGCGACGGGCGCCGGCCTGCCAGCCATCCAGATCACGTTCTCGCTGCTGATCGTGTTGCAGACCTGGCTCGCCCCGGTGCAGGGCTGGCTGGTGGATCGCTTCGGTCCGAAATTGCTGATCGCACTCGGCGCCGGACTGAGCGGCCTCGGTTTCGTGCTGTCGGCGCAAGCAACCAGCGTGACCGCGCTCTATCTCACCTATGGCGGGCTTTGCGGCTTCGGCACCGGCATCGTCTATATCGGCATTGTCGGTCTGATGGTGAAGTGGTTCCCCGATAGGCGCGGCTTCGCGGTCGGCATGGTGGCGGCGGGCTACGGCTCCGGCGCGATCCTGACGACGTTCCCCATCGACATGATGCTGCGCACCTCCGGTCACGGGACGACGCTGGTGACTTTCGGGGTGATCCTCGGCGCCGTCGGAATTTGCGCCGCGCTTGGTTTGCGCTTTCCGCGGCCGGGTGAAGTCACGGCACGTGGATCTTCCGTCGTCGCGGCGAGCACCGTCGACTACACGCCGCGGCAAATGATGGGTAATCCCATCTTCTGGCTGCTCTTTCTGATGATGGCCATGATGTCGACCGGCGGGTTGATGGTGGTGGCGCAGTTCGGGCCCGTCATGCGCGATTTCGGCATCGCCGAAGTGGCGATCTCCGGCATGGCGGCGCTGCCATTCGCGCTGACGCTGCAGCGCATCGCCAACGGTTTGACGCGTCCGTTCTTCGGTTGGGTCTCGGACGTGATCGGCCGCGAGAACACGATGTTCATCGCCTTCGGCCTGGAGGCGATTGCCGTCTGGGCGATGCTGGGCGCGCGCGAGGACCCTGCGCTTTTCGCGCTGATGTCGGGCATCGTCTTCTTCGGCTGGGGCGAGATTTTCTCGCTCTTTCCCTCAACGCTGACGGACACGTTCGGCACCAAATACGCGACGACCAATTACGGCTTTCTCTATATCGCGCAAGGGGTCGGCTCTGTGCTCGGCGGACCGGCGGCGGCGTGGATGCACGATGTCTCTGGGACTTGGTTCCCGGTGTTCTACACCATCATCGCGCTGGATGCGCTGACCGCAGGCTTGGCGCTGTTCGTTCTGAAACCGATGCGCAAAAACTGGCTGAAGACGCAACGCTAGTCAGACCTTCGCACGCTCTAACAAAGCGTGAAGTCGCGCCGGGGTGAGCGGCAGATCGGTGATGCGTACACCGAAAGGCGACAGCGCATCTTCTATCGCGGACACGATGGCGGCGGGGGCTCCAATGGTGCCGCTTTCGGCCGCGCCTTTCACGCCCAGCGGATTCACCGGCGTCGGGGATTCCATGTGGTGGATTTCTATGCGGGGGATCACGTCCGCGGTCGGCAACAAATAATCGGCATAATTGGCCGTGAGCGGCTGGCCGTTGGAATCATATTGCATCCATTCGTAGAGCGTCGCGCCGATGCCGTGCACGACGCCGCCGAGGATCTGCCCCTCCACCATCATCGGATTGATCATGCGCCCGCAATCATGGACGACGACATAGCGCGTCAGCGTCACATGGCCAGTGGCGATATCGATTTCGACTTCGCAGACATGCGCGCCATTGGTGTAGGTCATCGCAGGCGGCGAAAAATCGTCGGAGGCCGCCAGACCGGGCGCCAAATTCCCCGGCAGCGTCAGGCCCGGCACGCCGGAAAGTGCCCGCGCGATATCGCGCAAGGAAATCTGCACGCCCTGCATGCCACGGCCACGCACGAAACCATCGGCCAATTCCAAATCCTCGACCGCCACTTTCAGCATCGCGGCGGCGGCACGCTTTGCCTTGTCAGCGACGTTGGCGCTGGCGCGTTGTGCCGCATTGCCGGCGGTCACCGCCTGACGGCTCGCAAACGCGCCAAGGCCGTGGGGCGAGGCGGCGGTGTCGCCGTCAATGACGCGGATGGCGTCGGGGCGCATCCCGAAAACTCCGGCGGCGATCTGCGCCAGCATGGTCTTGACGCCTTGGCCCTGCGCGGTCGCGCCCGTCGCAAGCACGATCTCGCCGGACGGGCCAATGCGGATATGCACGCTCTCGAACGGCCCACGCCCCGTGCCCTCGACATAATTGCAAAGCCCGATGCCGATGAAGCGCCCTTTGCTTCGCGCGGCGTTCTGGCGGGCGGGAAAGTCGCCCCAGCCTGCGGCTTCGAGCACACGGCGCTGACATTCGGGATAGTCGCCGCTGTCATAGACCATGATGCTGCCGTCGCGCTGTTTGACTTCGGTGGCATAAGGCATCGAAGCGGCGGCGATGAGATTGCGCCGCCGGATTTCGTCGCGTGGCAGGCCGAGTTTCGCCGCTATCGCGTCGAGCAGCCGTTCCATCACGAACGTGCCCTGCGGGCGGCCGGCGCCGCGTGTCGGCGCTGCGGGCGTCAAGTTGGTAAGGCATAGAGAGATGGTGAGATCGCAGGCGGGCAGAACATAAAGCCCGATCATGTTCGTCGCGGCATTGTAGGGAAGCGCGACGCCATAGGGCGTGTTGGCGCCGTGGTCGTGGCGCATGTGTCCGCGAACGGCGAGGAGGCGGCCGTCGGCATCGCAAGCCGCTTCCATATCCCAGTCCTGCACGCGTTCGAGCACCGTCGCGGTGAAATTTTCGACGCGGTCCTCGATCCATTTGATCGGCGCGCGAAGCGCCAGCGCCGCCGCCGGAATCGCCAACTCCTCGGGATGGAACGGCGCTTTGGGTCCAAAGCCGCCGCCGACATCGGGCGCGATCACGCGAATCTGTTCGTCTTCCAACCCGAGCGCCGCGACGAGCACGGATTTCGCGCGATGCGGCATCTGCGTGGTGTTCCAGACAGTGAGCAGATTTTCCACTGCGTCGAAGCGCGCGACAACCCCGCGCGGCTCGACCGAGTGACCGCCGCCCTTGTGCAGTTGAAAGCGCTCGGCGATGCGATGAGCCGCGCATCCGAACGCGCCGTCGGCATCGCCATATTTAAGAAAATGCTGGGCGACAAGATTGTCCGGGCAATCGAGCCGCGCTTTTGGGGAATTGGGTTCGAGACCCGCGCGCACGTCGACGATGGCGGGAAGCGGCTCCGCATCGATGTCGATGAGGCGCAATGCGTCTTCGGCTAGGGCGCGGGTCTCAGCGACGACAAGCGCGATGGGCTCGCCGACATAGGTCAGTTCGTCATGCGCGAGCACAAAAGGATCGACCGCGAAACGGATCGCGCCCGAGGGTAGCGCCAGCGGAATGCAGTCGCCGGTCAGAAGAGGGCGCAGATCGCCATAGGTAAAGACCGCGCGCACGCCGGGCGATGCAAGCGCCTTGGCGATGTCGATGCCTTTCAGCCGCGCATGGGCGTGCGGCGAACGCAGGAACGCCGCATGCAGCAGACCGGGCAGGCGAATGTCGTCGACGAAGCGCCCGCGCCCGCGCAGCAACGGCCCGTCCTCGACGCGCAAGATGCGCTGGCCTATGAGGCTCGTGTTGATCGGCATGGCGGCTTCGATATACAGCAGGGAAGGAAATAGTGGGAGGCTTTATGTCCGATCCGAGATTGCACCATGCCCTGAATTGGGAAGCGCGCTTCACCGTCAATGGCGTCGCACCGAGCGATTTCCATGATGTGATGTCGTCGCTGACCCGTTGGGACGATTGGTGCCGCGTCTGGTCGGCCCGCGCCAAGGTGCATGAGGATTTGGGCCGCGAGGCGCTCGCCGGCAAGCATTTCGTCAGCGCCGGTGAACATCTGTCGCGCGCCGCCGTCACCTATCACTTCGCCAAATATCTCTTCGTGCAGGACATGGAGCAAATGCGCGCCGCCCACATGAAGGCGGTGGATTGCCTCAACCTCGCGCTGCCGCATCTCGACCCGCCGGGGGAGCGCGTGCTCATTCCCTATGAGGGCAAGCACCTCGTCGGCACGCTGCGGCTACCGAAAGTCTTGGCCAAGGGAGCCGCGCGCCCGCCTATCGTGCTGATGACGATGGGCCTGGATTCGACCAAGGAAGAACTCCTCACCTTCGAGATGGATTTCCTGCGCCGGGGTCTGGCGATCCTCGCCTTCGACGGGCCGGGGCAGGGCGAGGCGGAATATGATTTTCCCATTCGCTACGATTACGAGAACGTGGTTGGTCCCGTCATCGACTGGCTGAAGGCGAATGTGCGCGATGTCGATACCGACCGCATCGGTCTATGGGGCATCAGCCTCGGCGGTTACTACGCGCCGCGAACGGTGGCGTTCGAGAAGCGCGTCAAGGCTGCCATCGCCAATTGCGGACCCTATAATTGGGGCGCGCTGTGGGAGAAGCTGCCTGGGCTGACACGCGATGCCTATATCGCCCGCAGCCACAGCAAGACCGATGCGGAAGCGAAGGGAAAAGCCTTCACTCTGTCGCTCGAAGGATTGGGCCCGAAAATTAACTGTCCGCTTTTCGTCATCGCGGCGGGGCTCGACCGGCTCTGCCCGCCCGAGGACGCCGAACGCCTCGCCAACGAAACCAAAGGCAAGACCACATTGTTCGTCGTCGAAGACGGCAATCACGTTGCGCATAACCGCTTCTACAAATACCGCGCCACATCGGCCGACTGGATGGCGCAGCAACTCGGCGCTTAATTTTCGCAAAGAAAAACGGCGCCCGCGCATCCGCAGGCGCCGTTTCATTTCCGGCGAAGAAGATCAGCGATAGGCTTGCTGCTGCTCTTCGGCCAATTGCTTTTTATAGGCCTGCATGGCGCCCGCGATCTTGGCCTTATAGGCGTTCAGATCGCCGAAGCGCGCCGGATTATACGGATCGCCAGGTTTATAGACTTGATGCAAATTGAATTGGCCGGCATGCGAAGACACCCAGATGTCGGGCGTCATCTGCGCCTGCTTCTCCAGCGTCTCGCGGAAATCCTTGATGATGGTCGGATAGCCGGGTTCATACAGCAGCTTCACGCCGCCATTGATGCCGTTCATGTTGATGATGCCGACATTATAGGTCCGGCCGCCCTCGGTGACGGGGAAGGTGAAGCTGGTTGAGCCCGGCGTGTGTCCCGGGTGGGCGTGCACGGTCAACTCGACATTGCCGAGCGCGATCTTGTCGCCGTCCTTGGTGCGGACATCGACCTTGATCGGTTCGTAGATGATGCCGCGTCCGCCGGGCCGGCGGTAATCGAGATTGCCGCCCGATTCGAGCACGGGCGCATCGATCTCGCTCATATAGACTTTGGCGCCGCCGATCTTCTGGAACGCCGCGAGGTCGGCCACGTGGTCCGCATGCCCATGCGTCGCGGTGATGACCTTGATGTCGGTGAGCTTGAAGCCGAGCTTCTCGATGCTCTCCTTCATCAGCGCGAAGGACCCTTCCGCGCCGGAATTGACCAGGATAAGGCCCTGATTGGTCTGGATCAGATAGCAGCCGAGATCTTCGGTGCCGACATAATAGAGATTGCCGACGATCTTGAATCCAGGGAACGGCGTTTCCCATGCCTTGTTCGTAATCGGAATATGAATGCGCGGCGGCGGTTGCTGTGCGCTGGCGGTGACCGTGGCGAGCGTCAGCGCCGTGGCGGCGAGAAGGAAACGCGATTTCATGGATGTGCCTCCCTAAAGATACGATGGAACTGAAATGGGAACGCGACCGTGATTGGCAGGTCCCTCGATTTTGCCCCAACTTGCCCGCCGGCAAAAGGGGCGGGAAACCCGCTTCTACCGCCGGAAAATCCAGATGAGGAGAAATCTCGATGAAGAAAACCACCCTTATCCTCGGCCTGATGGCGACGGCAATGGGCTCGGCCGCGGTGCTGGCGCAGGGTCAGCCGGCGCAGCCGCCCCAGCCGATGCGCTTCTTCGTCTCGAGCGAAACGCATAACGGCAATTATGGCGGCCTTGCCGGGGCGGACGCGGTCTGCCAGCGCTTGGCGGCGGCAGCGGGCGCGGGCAATCGCACGTGGCGCGCCTATTTGAGCACGCAAGCGGCGGGCGGGCAGCCGGCCGTGAATGCGCGCGACCGCATCGGCAACGGCCCCTGGCACAACGCCAAGGGCGCGATGATCGCAGCAAGCAACGCTGATCTTCACGGCGACGTGGAGCGCGACCGCAACAACATCAACATCGAGAACTCGCTTACCGAAAAGGGCGAGCGCGTCAAAGGGCGCAGCGAGATGCCGAACGAGCACGACATCCTCACCGGTTCCGATTCCACGGGCCGCGCTTTGCCGGCTGGCGAAGACCGCACCTGCGCCAACTGGACCTCGGCGAACGACACCAACAAAGCCATGATCGGCCATCATGACCGCATGAGCGGCGGCAACGTGTCGTGGAATTCCTCGCATATGACGCAAGGCTGCAGCCTCCCGACGCTCAACCGCACGGGCGGGGCAGGCCGCATCTATTGCTTCGCGACGAACTGAACCGCACCACGCTTTAAGCGCGAAGGCCCGGGCGATGCCCGGGCCTTCTGTGTTTGGCCTAATCGAAAAATCCGGATTCGATATATTTCATCCAGACATTGCCGACGGTCTTGATGCTGTCCTGCGTGAACAAATAATGGTGCATGCCTTCGATGCGTCCGACGCGGTATTTTCTCGCATAAGGCTCCATGATCTTGCGGTTGGCATCGACCGTCGCGGGCGGCAGCGCCTCGTCATTGGTGCCGTTCAATTCCAGCACCGCCACCTTCTTCAATTCCGCCGGCGGATAGCTCGGTTCGAACATCTCCTGCATCAGGGCCCCAAGCCCGCGCGCCCGAATATCGGCGGGCAGGAAATCCGACTGCCATAGGCGCAAGCCATGTTCGGTGAGCGCGGCGGCGCCGAACATCATCGACGCGTCCTCGGTGCTTTTGAAACGCGGATCCTTCAGCGCCGCCTTCCACCAAGCCGCGCGCGTCGCTGGGTCGATGTTCTTGGTGTAGAATTCGAAATCCTCGATCCCACGCTCGCGCACGCGCAGCGCGCTGTGCTCGTAGATATCGTTAAGATTGCCGACCAGCACCTTGCCGTTGACGTAAGCAAGGCCCGTCGAGCTGGTGCCCCAGCCGAGATAGCCGTCCGGGGTGTAATATTTCGCCAGCGGATAGAGGCTAGCGCCGCCCGTCGACATGCCCCAGAAGAGAACGAATGAACCATTGCGGTCGGGGATCGCCTTTTCGATCGCGCGGCGGTAGCCCTCGACGAAGACGCGTGGCGTCGCCGCCAGCATCTGCTTCTCGAGTTCCGTTCCCTTGCGCGGGAAGCGGTAGACCAGGCTGGCGCTCGCGGTCAGGGCGCCTGCGACCCCGGATCGTTTCGCTTCGTATTCTCTCTTCGGCCAATGCGCTTTCTGTGCGCGGTTGAACATCGGCATGCGTTCGCCGATGGGGACCGCTTCCCAGGAACCGGTGGAGCTGAGGAAATTCCACCGTCCGACGCGGGTTAGTGCGACGAAGCTAATCCCGCGCTTGGCAAGCCAGATGCCGGGACCTTCCTTGCCCTCGACCGTGGTGACGAAATCCATCGCATATTCGCTGCCCGGTTCGCCGCCGACCACGACGAGCTTCTTGCCGTTGCGCAGGCGAGGGGTGTCGGGCGTCAGCGTCACGACGACTTGGGTGAAGTTCTGCCCGTTGGCGGCAAAGTCGATGAACGCGATTTCCTGCCGAAAGCTGGAGGTCTCGGGATAGGTATTGCCCCCCAAAATCTCTGCGATGGAAGCCGGGCCAACCGTCCCATTGTCGGGGGGCAGCTCCCAGGCCATCGCTGGACCGGCAAGGAACCCGAGCAAACCAAGCACAATGCGCAATTTCATGGCGGCGCCTCTCGAAAATAGCTGGGTGCCGGCAGAATAGCGGGTTGCCCCGAAAATTGATAACCTCCGGCCCAACGAGAAGCCGTGAACAGGGGCGGGAACCATGAAGGCGAATCTCGTACGAGCACTCGGCGCGGTTGCGGTCATCGCGCTCGTCCTTGGCCTAGGTTTCTGGTTCGGGCAGCGCGCGCCGGTCGAGACAGCGGGCGCACCGCAGCAGGCATCCGCCGTGCCGCCGGAACCGGTTCCTGCAACACCGGAGTCGCGCGACCCCTATCAGCGCTCGCAAGCGATCTTCGAATTCACCAAGGCGGCGACCAGCGGCATCGATCGGGGGCGCGAGATTTTCTATTACAAATGCTGGTTCTGCCACAATGAATGGGCCGAAGGCGCGCCCAGGCTCACCGGCATCTATCAGAAAGATCAGTTGCTTTCCGGCCGGCCGGCGAATGATGCGGGCGTCCGGGAAGAAATCCGCGAAGGCGGCGCTGGCATGGCGGCCTACAAATATACGCTGAGCGAACAGGATCTGAACGATCTCGTCGCCTTCGTCCGCGAGGGCTGCTGCTGGAATTCGGACGCGCCGCCGCCCAATCCCGATTATCGCGCCGACGGGGAGAATGTCGGCCAATGAGCGAGCAATCCGAATCCGAACCGGGATTCAATCGCCGCGATCTCTTCCAGGCGATGGCGGTGGGTGCGGCCCTATCGGGCGTCGCGAGCACGCAGGCCTTCGCGCAAAATTCGCCCGGCATCGCGTCGACTGCCGATTATGTGCGCGACCCGCAGCGCTGGGGCACTCCCGAAGTGGCGGCGCTGTTTCCGGGCTTCCAGCATCTCGACATGAAGACGTCGGGCGCGGTAATCCGCGTGCGCCACGGCGGTTCGGGGCCGCCGCTGCTGCTTCTGCATGGCAATCCCGAAAGCCATGTCTGCTGGTACAAGATCGCGGCGCGCCTGGCGCAGCGTTACCATGTCGTGCTGCCCGATTTGCGCGGCTATGGCGATTCTTCGCTGCCCGAGCCGGGCCCCAAGCACATCAATTACAGCTTCCGCGCCATGGCGCAGGACAATGTCGAAATCATGGAACAACTCGGCTACCGGCGCTATTTCGTCGCCGGCCATGACCGCGGCGGGCGCACCACCTTCCGCATGTGCCTCGATCATTCCGAACGCGTGATCAAGGCCGCCTGCATGGACATCCTGCCGAACTATCATGTATGGACGAATACGTCGAAGGAATGGGCGCTCGCTTCGTGGCATTGGATGTTCATGGCGCAGCCCGAGCCCTTCCCGGAACGGCTGATGAGCGCGGCGGGCGCGGAATTCTTCCTGCGCAGCCGGATGCAGATTCGCGGCGGCACCGGCACCGGCTTCCTGACCGATATTGCGTTCAACGAATATGTCCGCGCCTACACGCTGAAGACGATCACCGGCTCATGCCGCGACTATCGCGCCACCGCGACCTGCGATCTCGAAATGGACACCGCCGACAAGGACCGCAAGATCACCAACCCGCTGCTTGTCCTCTGGGGCGCGCGCGGACCCGATCGCAGCGACGAATTCATTAATATTTGGCGCCGGTTCGCCAGCAACATCCAAACGTTCGAAGGGCTTCCGTCCGGCCATTACATGCAGGAGGAAGTTCCCGAGCTTGTCTACAATCATTTCATCAAATTCTTCGTCGCTTAAGCCCTCGCGGAGGAATCCATGATTGCTCGTATGGCAAGAAACAGCGCATCGCTGATCGCGATTCTGGTCGCGGGTGTTTCGCTGGGCGCGGAGCCGGCTGAGGCACAGAGCGGGCACAAATTGCTCGGCGGCGCGCGCGGTCTCGTGACGACTGACAAGGGCGTGCCGCTCGAAGGCATCGCGGTCCAGCTCGTCGCGCCGACGAGCGCCATCCGCACGACGGTCTATAGCGATGCGGACGGCAATTACGAATTTCCCCGGCTCGCTTCCGGCACCTATACGCTGCGCGTCGCGAAACCGCGGGAGTTCAACGCCTTTGTGAAGGAGAAGGTGGCGATCAACGGGCCGACCCAGATCGAGAATATCTCGCTTACGCGCGTCACCACGCTGGAATTGCTGCCGCCCTCGCGCGAGGTGATGGGACAGATGTCCGGCAGCGAATGGCTGATGAGCCTGTCAGGCACGGGCGAAGAGAAGAAGCTCCTCACCCAGAACTGCAATTGGTGCCATTCCTACCAGCAGATTTTCCGCAACCGTTATGACGAAAATGGCTGGCGGCAGATCGTCAACCGGATGACGCATGGCGCGGGCTCGCCGCTGATCCTGATGCGCCCCAATGGCCGCTTCAACGATGCGCTGGAGGCGAAGCTGGTGAAATGGCTCGCCACCGTGCGCGGGCCGGAAGCCGCCGATCCGTTCTTCGTCACGCTGCCGCGCGCCAAGGGCCGCGCGACGCGCATGATCGTCACCGAATATGAATTGCCGCGTCTCGAAGTGGCGACGCATGACGTCTCGGGCGATGCCGCCGGCAATATCTGGTACAGCACCCATCGCAGCTCCTATGTCGGCAAGCTCGATCCCAAGACGGGCAAGGTCACCGAATATCACGTGCCGCTGCCCGACAAGACGGCGCTTCCCGGCACGCACTGGATTCATGTCGACAAGAACGGGATCGTCTGGGGCTCGGAAAACTGGGCGCATAATATCTGGCACTTCGATCCGAAGAGCGAGCAGTTCACCAAGGTGCATTGGGACGTGCGCGAGCCGATCAACGCGCCGATGGGCGGTAATTATGCGCTCGATCCCGAAGGGCTGATCTGGAAGGCGCGCAACAATGCCGTCTCCGCCGTCGATCCCAAGACGGGCAAGGAAGTGAAGGCCATCAAGACGACGAAATTCCCCGGCACCTATGGCAGCGCGATGAGCGTGGACGGCCGTTATTTCGGCGGCGGCGCCTGGCCGCGCGACGGCGTCATCGTCGCCGACGTCAAGTCGGGCGAAGTATGGGAGCCCGACACCGGCCCCAATTCCGGCCCGGCGCGCGGCGAGTTCGACCTTCAGAACAATTATTGGGCGGGGATGCGCGGCGGCGGCCTCGTCAAGTTCGACATGCAGAAGAAGCGCGTGTCCGAATATCCCTCGCCGACGCCCTATACGGCGTTCTACACCGCGCGCCCCGACAAGAACGGCGAGGTGTGGGCCGGCGAATCCCATAGCGGCAAATATGCGCGGCTCAATCCCAAGACCGGCGAATGGGTGGAATATGTGCTTCCCGAACCTTACGGGCTCGACCGGGAATCCTGGATCGACAACTCCACCGATCCGGTGACCGTGTGGTACACCGACCATGACGGCTGGATCACTCGTCTGCAGCCTTTGGATTAGAGCATGATCTTCTTAGGTGGGAACACCCTGCGTTGCGCGCGGGCGAGGCGATCCGCCAGGCGCGACGCGAAGAGCGATGCAGGTACATCGGTCGAGCGGCGCAACGAAGCGGGCGCCCGCCCGCGCGCAACCCGTAGGGCCGGGGGCTTTTGCGTCGTGGGTTCGTCGAAGAGCTTGCCCGTAGTTCCTGCTACGCGCTTCGCCCTTCTCCTGCCCACGCCGCAAAATCCCCTCGGCTCACGCGTTTCCACCTAAGAAGATCATGCTCCAGGTCGAGAGAGGGTCATTCGCGTGTTGAAGGAAATGAGAATCGCCGGTTTGGGCGTGGCGTGTCTGTGCGGTTCTTGGCTTTCCTCGGATGCTGTGGGCGCGCAAGGTGTGAAACCCATCCCCGATTTCTCCGGCTATTGGGCGCGCTCGATCTTCGGCCAGGAATCGCCGGAAAGCGGTCCGGGTCCGATCCTCAATCTGAAGCGCCGCCCCGACGGCAAGAGCGACGCGCAGCAATTGGTCGGCGATTACAATTCTCCGATCCTGACCCCGCGCGCGGCCGAAATTGTCAAGAAGCATGGCGAGCAATCCATCGCCGGCATTGCCTTTCCGGATCTTTCCAACCAGTGCCGGCCGATGGCGCCGCCCTACATCCTGCGTGTGCAGGAAGTGCAGCTTCTCCAGCAGAAACATCAGGTCATCATCCTCTACCAGCAGGATCATCAATATCGCCGCATCCGGCTCAACGATTCGCATCCGAAGGATTTGCAACCGAGCTGGTGGGGCGATTCGATCGGCCATTACGAAGGGGGCACGTTGGTGGTCGATACGGTGGGCGCCAAGGTGGGCCCTGCCTCAATGGTCGATATGTTCGGCACGCCGCACAGCGAGCAGCTGCATGTCGTCGAGCGCTATCGCATGGTGAGCGGCGCAGAGGCCAAGGCGTATCAGGACCGCAGCGAACAAGAATATGGCCGCCCCGACGGTCCTTCCGGCGACGGCATCTTCGTCGATTTCGATTATACGGGACCGGGCCTACGGGTGGAATTCACCGTCGAGGACAAGGTGATGTTCAAGACGCCGTGGTCGGGCGCGATCACCTATCGCAAGGCCGCGCGTGCCGAAGGTGAGTGGGAAGAGCGCGTCTGCGCCGAGAACACATTCGAATATCACGAGGTCAATTTCATTCCGCAGGCGGCAAAGCCGGATTTCTGATTCTCACAGGGCCTTGTTGTCCGTCGTCGCGATGAAGGTCGGATCGTTCTGGATGTTCCGCTCGGCGGAGAGAAAATCGTAATAGCCGCACCGCCCGCCCGGATAGGACCGGCAGGTCGCGGGCCGCGCCTCATAGATTGTGCAGCGGCGCTCGTCGGTGTCGAAGAACCGGCAGATGCGGCCGAAGATCTTGTCCTTCTTCCGGCGCATCGCGTATTTCGCCCAAGCGTCGACCTTGGTGAATTTCTTGCGTGCTTCTTCGAAGCCGAGATCGAAATGCTTGGCCAGACGCTCGACGTCGCGTTTGGTGAGGGCGATCAGCGGATAGGAGCAGCAATAGCCGGGGCATTTGTTGCAATTGTACATGCAGTGACTCTCCGGCGGAACGCGACGCTTCACTGAGATGCAGACGGGGTGAGAAGTCAAGCGCGGGCGTGGCGGAGCCTCATCTACGACCGTCAATAAGCGTCAAGGAGCAGCGGCGGCTGTTGGCGGCTCCTGTGGCGTAGCGATGGGCCACACGCCGGTGATTTCTTTCCCTGCTATCCTCATTCGAAGCAAAGTTTTGTCGATGCTGTCGCCAAAAATTTCCGACATCACATCGTGCATCTTGCCAACTTGCTCTGGCGTCGGGGTCGGACGCGATTCCGCCCAGAGTGCATCATCGACTCTCAGGAAGGGAGTTGGGCTCAGATATTTCGGGCTCGAAGCCGCAGGCGCCACGCGCAGAATTTTGAGTGTCCGTGCGTCGACAAGGGTCACCGCGTAATGCGCAAATACCCCGGTCATCGAGCGAATAGAGATCGGCCGCCAAATGCCAAACCCCGAAACCTCGAAATTGTTGGCCTGTAATCGCATGGGGATTGCCGTTAAAATGAGATAGGCGTCGACGTCTTCCGTCATCGGCACGCCGGGAAAACTCGGTGCGAATTTACCGTCCTTGTCGAGAAGCGAGCTGTTCAAGACCTGCGCGCGGTCAATATCCCAGTCGGATACGTCGATCCGCTTGTCCGTCGCTCCCGACAACGACAACGTCAACGACCACTTATTGATGTTTCTCAAGAGCAGGTTGGGGCAGAATCCCGACAGGATCGCGATATTAGGTATCCCTTCGTAGCTTCCGACCTTTGGTTCGGGGAGCCTCTCAATAACGGGAACGAAAACGACGATCTGTGCTTGCGACGGCGCGACGATGAAGAGTGCCAGAAGCGCGGCTAAGAAAGCTCTGATCATTACTGTCCCCTCAAGTCAGTTATGACTTCAGGAGAATAGCGGATTGGTTGCTTTCTGTCTGTGTGGTCTTCACTTCCCGTCCAGCAGCCAGCCGAATTTCTCACGCGCCTTCTTCAACGTCTCGGGGCTCGGCGTGTTCGAAGGCGGGAACTTGTCGCGCCAATGATAGGGCTTGCAGGCATTGATGATGGCGACCGAGTGCGTCATGTCGCCGGCGGCGCGCTTCTCCGGAGAAAGCGCCGGATCGGCGGGACTGTCCCATGAACCTTCGATGAACTGGATGGACTGCTTGGGATCGGTGCGCATCAGCATCGCCCACAGCAAATGTTCGAGATTGGTCACATCGACGTCGTCATCCGTTACCACCACATATTTCGACGCATAGGCCGAGCCGCCGCATTGGGCCGCAATGGTTCCGGCCTGTATCGCGTGGCCGGGATAATTTTGTGTGATCGACACGCCGTGCAGCGTGCGCGCGGCGCCGACTTCATGGCACCAGACCTGCGCGATTCCCGGTACGCCTGCGCGCGTCATGTTCTCCTTGATGGTCGCGGATCGCATCACCGCCCGGTAGCGCGCCATCTCGTCCGCGCCCGCGCCCATCGGCGGCACGCCGACAAGTATGGGGTCGTTGCGGTGATAGATCGCCTCCACCTCGAGCACCGGCCAGCGCGCTTCGCCGCCCGCATAATGTCCGCTCCATTCGCCGAACGGCCCTTCGAGATGCGTCCGATTGGGATCGACCCAGCCTTCGAGCACGATTTCGGCGTTGGCGGGAAAGGGCAGGCCGGTGACGCGGCCCTTCACCATCTTCACGGGTGCTCCGCGTATGCCGCCGACGATGTCGAGCTCGAAGGTGCCGTAAGGGGCTTCGATGCCGCCATAGAAGAAGGACAGGGGATCGCCGCCCAGCACCATCGCGACCGGCATCTTCTCGCCGCGGCGCTTGTACTTCTCGAAATGGATCGCGCCGTGATGGCCCGCCGCCATGACGAGGCCGACGGAGTTGTGGGTATGAATCTGCGCGCGGTAAGCGCCTGCGTTGAGCCAGTGCTCCTCGGGATCGCGCGTGATGCTGAACGTGCCGGTGCCGATATAGCGGCCGCCATCCTTCTCATGCCAGATGGGCGCTGGGAATTTCTCCACATCGACGTGACCGCGCGTGACGATATTCTCCAGTACCGGGCCGCTCTCCACGATCTCGTGCGCGATCAGTCTGGGGGTCTTGAGATAGGCCTCGCGGTAGGAATCGGAGAGTTCCCATTTGCTCAAATGATCGGGAAAGCCGAGCGTCATGTTGCGCCTGGTGCCGGCGAACATGTTCATCAGCAGACGAAAGCCCTTGGGGCAGCCCGGCACATCGTCGAACACCACGCAGGGACCGTTCTCGACCCGTAAGATCGCTTCGGCGGCGAGCCCGATGTCTTCTTCCCAGCTGGCGCCGGCGACATGGCGCACTTCGCCCATGCGCTTGGCCAGCACCAGCCATTCGCGCAAATCCTCATAGGCGATGTGGCCGGTGAGATTGGGTCGTTCGGTCATGGCGGTCAGTATGGATCGGTTCTCGGCTCTAAAGTAGTCTCACCGCACGACGCAAACAAAGGTCCCGCGATGCCCCGGTTTTCTGCTTCTCAATACCTTCTCATTGCCGCGCTTCTTGGCATGCTCGCCGTACCTGCGAGCCTTGCGCAGCAAGGAACCAGCATCCCCAATTTCACCCCGGACGCGGAGACGAGCTGGGCCCCGGAGGGCGATGATTTCATCGCGCCGCCGAGTGGGCCAGGCCCGGTGACCTTCGATCCAGCCCATCCCTATGTGCCGAATTTCACGCCCGGCAAGGCACCGACCTACCGGGTGGCGGATCTCACCAATCCAATCCTGAAGCCTTGGGCAGTGGAGCGGATGCGCAAAGACAATGCGGCGGTGATCGCCGGAGGCATCCCGTTCCGCGCCCGCGAGCGCTGCTGGCCGCCAGGGGTTCCGGCCTTCGCCATCTACAGCCTGGTCGAGCCGCTCTATTTTCTGCAAGAGCGAGGCAAGGTCACCATCATCGACCGCGGCAATGCCGAGGTGCGGCGCGTCTATCTGAACGTCCCCCATTCGGCGAATCCGAAGCCCTCCTGGTATGGCGAATCGGTCGGCCATTACGAGAACGGCGACACGCTGGTGGTCGATACGATCGGGCTGACGGAAAAAAGCTTCGTCGACAATTACCGCACCCCGCATACGGAAGAGATGCGAGTCGTCGAGCGGTTCCGACTGATCGAGGGCGGCAAACGGTTGGAACTCACCATCCGCGTCGAGGACCAAGGCGCCTTCAACACGCCCTGGACGGCGGTGCAGCGTTTCCGGTCGCGGCCGAAAGACCCGCTGGATGAGCGGATTTGCGCCGAAAGCACCGAGAATTTTTTCAATCACGATCTGGTGCCGATTCCACAAGCCGAACGCGCGGATTTTTGATTCGGGCCTTGCGCCGCGCCGCGTCAAGCGCGCTTGCGCGATTTGGCGGGCGCCGAATGCCGCCCGATGGCGGCTTCGAGCTTCTTTTGGTCGAGCGCGTTATCCCATTTGGCGACGACGATGGTGGCGATGCAGTTCCCGACCACGTTGACGAAGGTGAGGGCTTCGGCGAGCAGCCGATGGATACCGAGCACGAGGGCGACGCTCGCGACCGGAACCGTGCCGACCGAGGACAAGGTCGCCGTCAGCACCACAAAGGCGGCACCGGCGACGCCGGCGGCGCCCTTCGAGGTCAATAGGCACACGGCGACGATGACCAGCTGCTGGCTTAGATCGAGTGGGGTGTTGGTCGCCTGGGCTAGGAACACCGCAACCGTCGCGAGATAAAGACAGGTACCGTCGAGATTGAAGGAATAGCCGGTCGGGATGACGAGGCCGACGACGGATTCCTCGCAGCCTAAAGCTTGCAGCTTCTGCACGAGGCGCGGCAGCACCGTTTCCGACGAGGTGGTCGCGGCGACGATCAAGAGCTCGTCCTTGATGTAATAGAGCAGGCGGAACATGCTGATCCCGCACCAGCGCGCGATCGCGCCGAGCACCACGAACACGAAGAGAAGGCAGACGACATAGAATTCGACGATCAGTGCGCCGAGCGAAATAAGCGAGGACGCGCCGAAGCGCCCAACCGTGTAGGCAATCGCGCCGAATGCGCCCAGCGGCGCCGCCCACATGATGAAGCCGACGATGCGGAAGAAGACCGAGGTCAGATTTCCGATCAGGTCCAGAACCGGTTTGCTGCGGTCGCCCATCAGCGCAAGCGCGAAGCCGAACAGCACCGATACGAACAATACCTGAAGCACGTCGCCTTCGACGAAGGCGGAGGTGAAGGTCCTTGGGATGATGTTGAGCAGATATTGGCCGAGCGTGCGTCCCTGGGCGCTTTCCGCGTAACCGCGCACGGCGGTCGCATCGAGCGCATTGGCATCGACATTCATGCCGGCGCCGGGCTGCCAGAGATTGACAGCGACAAGCGCGAAGAGAAGCGCCAGAAGCGTGATCGCCTCGAAATAGATGAGCGCCTTCAAGGCGACGCGTCCGACGCGCTTCATGTCGTTCATGGAGGCGATGCCGTGAACGACGGTGCAAAAGATCACCGGCCCGATGATCATCCGCACCAGATTGACGAAGGCATCGCCGAGCGGCTGCATCAGCGTGCCTGACTCGGGCGCGAAATGGCCGAGCGCCGCCCCCAACACCATCGCGGCGAGCACCTGAAACCACAGCTGGGTGAGAAGACGAGGCAGAGAATGTCCCCCTTGGACGGCGTTAGTTTAGACTTGTGAGCGCGGCTTCGTCGAGCCGCGCGCCTGGTAGGCGGCGACGAATTCCGGCGAGGTGGTTCGCAAGCGTTCCAGATCGATGCGGCCCGACCGCGTGATGTAGGAATAGGCGAAGTCGAGCGGCGGCGAACGCATATGTTCGGCGAAATGCTCGTACCATTCGGCGCTGGCATTGGCGGCTTGAACCAGCTTCTCGACCACTGGCTTGCGCGCGGCTTCGTAGGCGATCAGCGCGGCCGGAAGATCGGATGGATGCTGCAGAATCGCGTTCGCAAGCGCGATGGCGTCTTCCATGGCGAGCCGCGTTCCCGAGCCGATGGAGAAATGGGCGCTGTGCAGCGCATCGCCGATCAGCACGCAATTGCCGCTTGACCAGCGCTGGGTGGAGAGTTTCGGGAATTGCCGCCAGATCGAATTGTTGGAAATGAGGGGCGCGCCGCCGAGCGTGCCGGCGAAGATTTTCGCGCACATCGCTTGCGCCTCTTCCAGGCTCATCCGGGCGAAGCCGCAAGCGTTGAACGTTGCTTCGTTCACCTCGACGACGAAGGTGCTCATGCCGGGCGCATGGCGGTGATGATGGGCGTTGAAATGGCCCTGCGGCGTCTCGATGAAGCTGTGGCCCAGGGCTTCGAACCGTTTCGGCGTGCCGTACCAAGCGAAACGGTTGGTGAAGTGCTCCAGCGTGGTCCCGAAATCCCGCCCCTTGCGCACAATGGAATTAGCACCGTCGGCGCCGACGATCAGATCGGTATCGCCGAAATCCTCTAACGTCTCCACGCGGCTGCCGAAGCGCGGCACGATTCCGACGGCCTGCGCGCGGGCTTGGAGGATTTCCAGGAGGCGCAGTCGCCCGATGCCGGCATAGCCGATGCCGTCGATGCGAATCGGCTCGCCGTTGAGGACAATGATGCCGTCGCTCCAGTTTTCGAGCGACGGGGCCATCGCGGCATAGGTCTCGGGATCGGCGCGCTTGAGAAATTCGAGCGCGCGTTCCGAGAAGGCGATCCCGAAACCGAACGTCGTGTCCGCTTGGTTCTGTTCGAAGAGTTCGATCTCGTAATCCGGGCGGCGACGCTTCAGCAGAAAAGCGAGATACAATCCCGCCGATCCGCCTCCGATGATCTTGATCCGCATCGCGGCCTCAGCGCGGAACGACAGTCTGGCCTTCGGGATCGGAAAGGCTGGCGATGATCTCCGGCGGGATGCGTTCGGCCTTGATCTTGCCCGGCGTGGCGGGATCGACCGCGGCCCAGACGCGCTTCTCGAAGCCTTCGACCGCGAGCACACCGTCTTTCAGGATGCGGTGGCGCACCTTGAAACTCGAACGGCCCCATTCCCCCACTTCGCTCTCCAGCACGATCTCGTCGTCGAAGCGGCAGGGCAGCAGGAATCGCGCCGATTGCTCCACCAAAGGCATGCCGACAATCCCGTATTTTTCGCGCAATCCGCGCGGCGACAATCCGGTGCGCCGGAAAAGCTCGCCGGTCGCGCTATCGAACATCATCAGATATTGCGGATAGAACACGATGCCGGCGGGATCGCATTGGCCCCATTCGATGCGAAGCGTGCGGCGATGTATGAGCCCAGCCATGACGATCCTAACGCGGTAAGGGTTTGCCCACCGTCTCCGGCAGGAACCAGGGCACGATCAGCCCCAGCACATAGATCGAGCTGATGACGAGGGCGGCGTTTGTGATGCCGCCGAAATTCGCCACCATGTTCCCCGCGATGATGGGAAACACCCAGGCGACCATCCGCGCGCCGTTGAAGATGACGCTCGCCGCCGTCGACCGCACCGTCGAAGTGAAAAGTTCGACCGGATAGATCGCCATCCAGGAATAGCCGAAGCCGAGCGTGATCATGCCGTTGAAGAACGCGATTGCGGAGAACATCCAGAGATCGCCGGTCCACAGATAGGTCAACCAATTGATGCCGAGCGCTGCCGCAAAGAGCAGCAGCAAATAGAGCCGCCGACCGAGCGCGTCGGCCACGAAGCCGGACACCACATAGGCGATGAGACCGCCGAAGGTGTAGACGAGCGCGATGCGCGGGCCCCACACGCCGGCAGCAAAGCCTTGCGCATTCGCCAATTGTTCGGCGTAGACCGGAAGCCAGGTCGAGATCGCCCACCAACCGGTGGTGGTTGCCAGCGACAGCAGGAAGGTAAGCCAGACGCGCCGCCGCGCTTCCTTGGAGCGGAAAAGGATCGCGAGCGTGAAGGGCCGCTTGCCGTCCGCCGGCCCGACGGCATTCTCGCCTTCGACCGCGTCCCAGCGCTGCTCGCGCACCGCCTGAAGCCAGCGTTCGGATTCCTCCAGCGCGCGGATCAGATAGAACACCAGCAATCCCGGCAGCGCGCCGATGACGAAAAGAAGACGCCACGTGTCGTCGCCCATCGGTTGGCTCATGTTGAGCACGAACCAGACGGCGGCGGCGAGGAACGAGCCCATGCCGAAGCCCGATTGCAGAAAACCGAGTCCCTTGGGCCGGGCCTTGTCCGGCCAGGATTCGGCGACCAGCGCGATGCCGGTGCTCCACTCGGCCCCGAGCGCAAGGCCGGTCAGAAAGCGCATCGCGATCAGCATCGTGAAGCTGGTGCTGAACGCGGTCAGCCCGGTCAGCAGCGCATAGAAAAAGATCGACCACAGCATCATCCGCTTGCGGCCGAAATAATCGGCCATCACGCCGCCGGCGAGGCCCCCGATGCCCCAGCCCAGAAGCGTCAGCCCGATGGCGAGCCCGGCATAAATCGCGCCCGATTGCGCCGCCTCCTCGGCGGGCAAAAGTGTGCGCAGCGCGGGCGGCAGAGCGACGACAAGAGCGAAGGTCTCGTAGCCGTCGAAGATCCACCCCAAATAGCTTCCCCACAGCACGCGCCAATGCTTGGGTGTCAACCCCGCACGCCATGACGCCGCCGCTGTTGCCGCTCGTGCCGTCATGACGTGGGACCGCGCCGCTTCGCCAATTTCGCGCCGGTGTCGAAATAGCGCCCGGTGAGCGCCTTCTCTGCTTCGTCCGCGTTTTCTTCCGTCCATAGGCTGAGCGGATAGCCGTGCCAGGGCGCTTTCAATTCGAGCGCCGGCAGACCGAGCGCGTCCCAGCGGGCGCGCGCTTTCTCCATCAGATCGCGGCGGGGCAGCGAGACCGGCAGATAGGGATATTCGCGGCAGGCATTGATGAGGATTGCGGAGGCATCCTCCAGCCCCGGCGTGACGGACGGATCGAGGCGCGGGATCTTGCCGCGGAAGATCTCGACATCGCGATGGGGCTGCATCGAATAGGACAGCGCCCACAGAATTCCGTCCATGGAATCGGGATCGACGTCGGAATCGACCGCGATCAGAATTTTTCCCAGTGAGGGATCGAAATTGGCGGCTTCATGTAGAGCCCTTTGCGGCTCGCCGGGCGCGGGGTTGGTGAGTTGGATGACGAACATCATGTTGCAGCTTGCCGCCTCGTGGCTGGCGACGCGTGTGACCGATGCTATTTTTTTTACATTGCGCAGATGATTGAGAAGGATCGCATCGAACGCCGCTTTGCGGATGACGGTGCTTTCGCTCGGCGGGAATTCGCTGATGATGCCTTGATAGATCGGCTGGGCACGATGGGTGATGGCGGTGACTTCGAAAATCTTCTCCATCTTGCGCGGGCCGAGATAGCCAGACGCCTCGCCGAAGGGCGCCTCGGGCTCCAGCACATCGGTACGGATGCGGCCCTCGATGACGATCTCGGCATGCGCCGGCACCACGGCATCGAAGGTTTCGGCGCGCGTCACCTCGATAGGTGCGCCGTTGAGCGCGCCGGCCAGCCCATATTCGTCGACGCCATAGGGCACTTTGCTGGCGGCTGCGAGCAACAGGGCGGGCGGGCCTCCGATGAAGATGGCGGCCTCGAGGGGCCTGCCCATGCGCCGCGCCTTTTCCCATTGGATCGCCAGATGCTGCGTCGGCACGTCGGTGGCGCAGCCGACGCGATCCTCGGCTTTTATCATGCCGCGATAGATGCCGAGATTGTAGGCGCCGTTTTCCGGATCGCGCGTCACCCACACGCCGGCGGTGATGAAGGGCGCCGGATCGAAGCCCGGCGTGGAAATCAAATGCGGAAAACGGTCGACGCCGCCGCCGAGCGCGGGCGCGTGGACAATGGTCTCCTTCACCGGTGCGGCGCTTGGCTCCACCATGCGCGGCGGCAGATGATTGCTGTGCGCGCGTTGCCACGCGGCGGCGATATTGTCGGCATCCGTGCCAAGCGCCGCGCCATAAACGCTGCGCGAGCTTCCGAGCGCGCCGAGCACCACCGAGCCGTCGAACTTGCGCCCGCGCGCATCCGTGACGTTGCGGAACCAGAAGGCTTTGCGCTCTGCTTCGGGAAGGCCGCGAAATTGCAGGCGGACCAGCGGCACCAGCTCTGTGTCCTTGCAGATTTTCTCGTCGATGGTGTGGAGAAGTTCGCGGCGCGAAAGTTCGGCAATGTAATCGCGCAGGTCCCGGTACGGCATGACGTCAATATTTCCGCATCAGCGGGATCATCGCAAGCGACGTCACCATGCAGGACAGCACAAGGAAGATCAGTCCGGCCTGGAAATCGCCCGTGCGGCTGACGAGCACCCCGATGATGAACGGTGCGGCGGAACCGACGAGATTGGCGAACCCGGCAAAAAGGCCGAAGCCCATGGCGGTTATGCGGGCGGGAATGATCTGAAGGCTGAGAGCGAAGAGGGGGGGCGTGGCGCCGCCCCAGAAATATGCGCTCAACGCGATGCAGAGGGCCGCGGTATCGGCATTGGGCGCGACAGCGGCGAGATAGACGGACACGCCCGTCATGAATTGCGCGAAGCCGCAAACGGCGGCGCGTTTTCCCGTTCTGTCCGCGAGCCAGGCGAAAGACAGCTGGCCGACCATCATCGCGGCGAAGGTCAGCGCCGAATAGGCCCCCGTCATCGTCAGGCTGAATCCGCGGGCCTGCTGAAGATAGGTGGGCAGCCAGCTGTTGAGGCCCCAGAGATAGATCAGCGTGCCGGAATTAAAGATCGGCAGCATCCAATACCGCCAATTGCCCGCGAGGATGCCGAGCGCTTCGCCTACGGATATGGAGGCTTCCTTGGCAGGCGTCGCGGAGACCGGGCCGCCCGGCGGGTTGTCTCTCAGGAAGAACCAGATAATGGGAAACACGATCAGCGCATTCAACGCGGCGAGCACGAAGAACGAGGCGCGCCAGCCATATTGCGCGACCAGGAAGATCACCAGCGGGAAGCCGATCATGGAGCCCAGCGGACTGCCGATGGTCCAAAAGGCGGTGGCGAGCGCTTGCTCCTTCGGCGCGAACCAGCGCTTGACCGTGGCCGTGGCGGTGCCGAATTGTGGGCCCTCGACCACGCCGATAGCGATGCGCGATGCGATCATCAGCGAGTACGAACTGACCGATCCCATAAAGGCCATGATGAAAGCGAGCGCGGCGGCGATGGCCGAAAGCGTCCGGCGCGGTCCGAAGACATCGCCGCTGACGCTGAACAGCATGACCGAAGCGCCATAGGGAAAGACGAAAGCCGTCATCAGAAGGCCCATCAGTGCCGGATTGGCGATTCCGATCGCCTCCTGAAACTCCCGGTTGCCGAACAGCACGGCCACGTTGATGCGGTCGAAGAACGCCGTGGTGATGGCGAGGAGCAGGATGGCGGTCACGCCCCAGCGCGCCCGGGAATACCCCTTCGCGAGCGCTGAAACCGTCTGCGTTGCCGGGCTCGCGTCGTTCAAATGGGTCCCCTCCCGTAACCCGAGCATAGATAGTGTGGTGTCCTTCCGCCAGCAGCCCCACCATCCCGGGGCGCTTTTGCGCATGGTCCCGCTATAAAATTTCAGCTAACAAAGTTAGTTTGGAGACACAGTTCGCAAAGAATGGTCACATGCGCGTCATCGACGCCGCGCGCCTGGAGAAGCGCCGCGAGAAGGCCGTGAAGGCCCGCGGGACGGAAGACCGGCATGTCTATTTTTGCGGCGTCGCCGAGGCGCGCTATGTGCTGCGCAAGGTCTACCGGCTGGTGGAAGATGAAGCCAAGCGCGCGGGGCTCGATCCGCTGGCGCATCAGGCGCTCATCCAGATCTACGGCAGCGACGAGCAGATGCTGCGGGTCAAGGAAGTTGCGGAGCGGCTCGACATCACCGCCGCTTTCGCTTCCAGCCTCGTCAAGATGCTGGACGGCAAGAACTACGTTGCCCGGTCTCGCGACAAGCACGACAATCGCGTCATCTGGGTCAAGATAACAAAAAGCGGGCGCGACCTTCTTCATCGCATCGACGAGCAGGTGCAAATCCACGTCGATTATTTCACCCGCGGATTGACGCCGCATCAGACCGAAGCCGCGCTTTCCATCCTGATGTTCTACGCCGGCGCATCCTTGCGCCAAGCGCCGAAACGGGCCGGGCGGGGAGAATAAAAGATGAGTAGACAAAGCTAGTTGAGTGACATAAAATTAACCCTATGATATAGGCGCTTTCCATGCCGGCAGAAGATTTGACGTTCCGCAACGCCATGCGGCTGCTCGCCGGGGGCGTCACCATCATCGCCACCACATGGGAAGGCGAGCGTAGCGGGTTGACCGCGACGGCGGTGTGTTCGCTCGCGCTCGGTCCGGCGCGGGTGCTCGCTTCGGTCAATGTGCAGGGACTTACCTATGAACTCGTGTCCAAGAGTCGAATCATGTCGGTGAACATGCTCGCCGCCGATCACGCAGGCCTCGCGGAGCGCTTTGCAAGACGGCGCGAAGGAAACGGCGAAGATCGTTTTGCCGGCTCCGACTGGCGCGAATGCAAGACGGGAGCGCCGGTGCTTGCCGATGCGCTCGCGGCCCTCGATTGCCGCGTGACGGACATCGTGCCGATCGACAGCCACGCCATTCTTATCGGCACGGTCGAGGACATTCTGTTCGGTCCGCCCCGTCAGCCGCTGATCAATTTCGAAGGCGGCTTCACCTCGATTGCCAAAGATTTTCCGGAAAGAACGACATGAACGATGTGAAGTCCTCCATCGCGTCCGTTCGGTCCATGCGCAGCGGAGCCCAATACCTCGACTCGATCCGCGCCGACGGGCGGAAGGTCTATCTCGACGGCGAGGCGGTAAGTGACGTCACTACGCATCCGGCGTTGCGTGGCGCCGCGCGTTCGATCGCGCGCCTCTACGACGTTGCCGCCGATCCGGCGAATGCCGAATTGATGACGTTTACGTCGCCCAAAGGCAGTCCGGCTTTACGTTGCTACCACATCCCCAAGACGCCGGTCGATCTGGCGGCGCGGCGCGGCCTCTCCACGCGCTGGGCGGAAGAGAGCTTCGGCTTGATGGGGCGAACGCCCGATCATGTCGCGGGGTTCCTCGCCGGCTATGCGGCAAAGCCCTCGGTCTTCGCCGAAGCGGGACAGCAATATGCCGATAATGTCGTGCGCTATTACGAGCATGCGCGCGACAATCATCTTTATCTTTCCTACGCCATCGTGCCACCGCAGATCGATCGCTCCAAGCCCGCGCACAAGCAATCCGATCCGACACTTCACGCGGGCGTGGTCAAGGAGCGCGACGACGGCATCGTGCTGAAGGGCGCGCAACAATTGGGGACGGGCGCCGTGTTCTCGGACGCCATCTATATAAGCTGCATCCATCCTTTGACGCCGGGCGATGAAGCTTATGCTTTCGCCGTTGCCGTACCCGCCAATGCGCCGGGCGTGAAGATCTTCCCGCGCCGGTCTTATGCATCGGGCGCGCCCAGCAGCTTCGATTATCCGCTCTCCAGTCGGTTCGACGAGCTCGACGCGCTGATCGTGCTCGACGAAGTGTTCGTGCCGTGGGAAAACGTATTCTGCTATCGCAATTTGCAGCTTTGCCGCGACCAATGGTGGCGAACGCCGTCGCATTCCTACGGCAATCATCAGGCACAAATACGTTACAGCGTGAAATTGCGCTTCCTGCTCGGGCTCACCAAGCGGCTCGTCGAGATCACCGGCGTCGACGCTATGCCGCCGGTGCAGATTCAACTCGGCGAGATGGCGGCCTTCGCGACCATCGTCGATTCCATGGTCAAGGCGCAGGAATCGCAGGCGACGGTCGATGCCGAAGGCACGGTGTGGCCGTCGAAGGCGGCGCTGTACGCCGTGATGGCGCTGCAATCGGAGATTAATCCGCGACTGCTCGACACGGCCCGCGAGCTTGCTGGCGGTTCGATCATCATGCTCCCGTCATCGCTCAAGGATTTCGAATCCCCCGAAATAGCGGCCCAGATCGAGCGCTACATCGCCTCGCCGGGATTTCCGGCCCGCGAGCGCGTCGCCGTCCTGAAGCTCGTCTGGGACCTCATCGGAACCGAATTCGCCGGCCGCCATGAGCAATATGAGAAGTTCTACGGGGGCGCCTCCTTCCTGGTGAAGCAGAACATGGCCCGTACCTATGATTTTGCTGCGGCAACCAAGATGGTCGACCGCGCGCTTTCGTTACCTGCGGAAAATTGAAGCCAAAAAGGGGCGTTGCAAAACCTGCCCCAATGCTCGACAAAACCGCAATCGAACGGGTGGGAGTAGGACATGGCGGCTGACCGCAAACCGGTCGCTTTCGGCGATCTTCGGAACTGGATCGAGACCTTGCGCGAAAGCGGCGAGCTCAGCGAAGTTGCGGCCGAAGTCGATTGGAACATCGAGCTCGGCACCATCACGCGGCTCGCCCAAGGCACCGGCAAGGGCCCGGCGCTGCTCTTCAACAACATCAAGGATTACAACAAGAAGGATTCGCGCTGCCGTCGCATTTTCGCCTGCTCGCTGTCGAGCTACCGGCGGATCGCGATGATGTTGGGTCTTGCCGCCGACACGCATCCGCGCGACATGGTGAAAATCTGCCGCACCATCGTCGGCGGCAGCGTGCCGCCGAAGATCGTCGCCAGCGGTCCGGTGAAAGAGAACATCGTCAAAGGCAAGGACGTCGATCTCTATCAACTGCCGGCGCCGCATTGGAACCGCGCCGATGGCGGGCGCTATATCATCACCTATGCGGGGTGCGTCAGCAAACATCCCGACACCGGCGTAATGAATATCGGCGTCTATCGCGGCATGGTGACGGGCAAGGACAAGATTTCCGTCCTGATGTACCGCGCCCAGAACATCGGCCATCACGTCACCGCCTGGCAGCAAAAGGGCGCCAAGGAAATGCCGGTCGCCTTCGTGATCGGCTGGGAGCCGTCGCTCGATTTCTGCGGCGGCGTGCCGGTGCCGGCGGGCGTGTGCGAATATGACGTGATGGGCGCGATACGCGGCGCCCCCGTCGAGCTCGTCAAATGCGAGACCGTCGATCTTGAGGTGCCGGCCACGGCGGAGATCGTCATCGAAGGCATGCTGCAATTCGATCCCGCGACCCATGAGCTGGAAGGGCCTTTCGCCGAGTTCACCGGCTATGTCGCCGGCGAGCGCGCGCCGCGCCCGACCGTGCGCGTGACCGCGATCACCCATCGCAACGATCCGATCCTGCGCGGCACCATCGAGGGCGCGTTGCCGAAGAGCTTTTCCGAGAATGCCTTCACCAGCTCCGTCATGCGTTCGGCGATTGCCTGGAACGTGCTCGACCGCGCCGGCGTGCCGGGCGTTACGGACGTCTGGGGCCCGCCGGTGCAGATGGGCGTGAACCTCAACGTCGCCATCAAGCAGACCTATCGCAATCAGGCCAAGCAGGTGGCGAACGCGCTGTGGGGCAGCTCCGCCGCCCATGTGCGCTACAAGCATGTCACCGTCGTCGATGAGGACATCGACATCCACGATTATTCGGCGGTCGATTGGGCCATCGCCTATCGTGTGAATGCGGGCGAGAACGATATCGTCATCATGCCCTCGACCTTTGGCGTCGGCCTCGATCCTTCGACGCGCAAGCGCGACCGCAACATCGGCATGTACGGCACGGGCAAATGGAACCGCGTGCTGATCGACGCGACCATCAATCTCGATTACGACCCCGATCCCGATTTTAACGGCGCGCGCTTCCCGCCGACCGTGTGGCCGTCGCCCGAGGACGAGAAGGCGGCGTTAGCGCGCTGGAGCGAGCTCGGGCTCAAGAAGAGCGAATCATGAAGTTCAGCGGTGAACTTCTGGTGGCGGGCACTCCGCGCGAAGCCGTATTCGACAAATTGAAGGACGCGCGCTTCTTCGCGGGTTGCATTGAGGGCGTGCACGATCTCGTCGAAATCTCGCCGACCCAATACACCGCCATGTTCGAGACCAAGATCGCCTACATCAAATTCAAATTCGAAGTCTCGGTCGAGTTGACCAAAGCGGATAGTCCCGATTCCATCGCCGCCAAGATCGAAGGAAAACCGCACGGCATCGTCGGTCGGCTTTCCGCGATTTCGTCCGCGAACTTCGTCGAAAAAGATGGCGGAACGGCGATACAATATGTCGTGGAAGCCAATCTGACGGGTCGGCTCGGCAGCATCGGCCAACCGGTGCTGAAGTCGAAAGCGAAGGAGATGGAAAAGCAATTCGTCCAAAACCTGCGCGCCGGCTTCGAAGGCAAGGGTGAGGCGCGCGCCCCATGATCCCGTTCGATTGGGTGGAACCGCGAAGCTTTGCGGAAGCCGTGGCCTCCCTCGATCCGGAGGATCCGACCGTGCGGCCTGTGGCCGGCGGCACCGCGCTGATGCTGATGATGAAGGCCGGCGTCTTCACGCCCACGCGTCTCATCAGTCTCGCGCAGATCGAGCCGCATTATTCCGCCATTACAGTTGAGAAGAACGGCGCGCTTCGCATCGGCGCCATGGCGACTCTTTCGGCGCTGGAGCAATCATCCGCGGTGGCGGAGCATTTCCCGGTCATCACCGAAACCCTGCTTACGCTTTCCAATGTGCGCGTGCGCAACGTCGCCTGCGTCGGTGGCGCGCTCGCCCATGGCGATCCGCATATGGATTTGCCGCCGCTCTTCGCGGCGCTGGGCGCGAAGGTCCTGGTGCGCGGGCCGGCCGGCGTTCGCGAGATCGATGTCGATTCGCTCTATGCCGGCTATTACGAAACCATGCTGGCGAAGGACGAGCTGATCGCGGAAGTCTTTGTGCCCGCCCTTAACGGCGCCAAATCCGCCTATATGAAATGCACGTCGCGTTCGGCAGACGATTGGCCGGCGCTGGGCCTCGCGGTTCGGTTTGAGGTCGAGGGGCACGCCCATATCCGCAATCCGCGGCTGGTGGTGAGCGCCGCTACCGAAAAAGTCACGCGGCTCACCCAAGCCGAGGATATTCTCAAAAATGCCGAAGCGGATTCCGTCGTGCTGAAACGCGCGGGCGAAGCGGCGGCCGAGGAAGTGACTCTGCTTGGCGATGCACATGGCTCCGCGTCCTATAAGCGCGAATTGCTGCGCGTCTATCTTGCCCGCGCGATCCGCCATGCGCTTGCCGGAAAGTCCGCGCAATGAGCCAGATGGGCCGCTCCATCCCGCGTCTCGAAGCCCGTTCCAAGGTCACGGGCCGTGCCGAATATGTGCACAATATGCGTGTGCCCGGAATGCTCACCGCCAAGATCTTCCGCAGCACGGTCGCGCATGGCCGCATTCTTTCCATCGATGCGGAAGAGGCGCGGGGGATGGAGGGTGTCTATGCCGTCGTCACCGGCGAAGACGTAAGGAAGATCATTCCTAACCCCTATTTCGGACCCGCCTTTCACGATCAGCCGATCCTTGCGCTCGACAAGGTGCGCTATGTCGGCGAAGCGGTCGCAGCGGTGCTCGCCTCCGATCCCCATATCGCCGAAGCCGCCGTCCAGACCATCTCCGCCGAATATGAGGAATTGGAGCCGGTGTTCGACGAGGTCGAAGCAACCTTGCCGAACTCTCCCATCGTCCATGACGAATTGAAGCCGGCCGGGACGTTCGCGGATTTGAAACATCTCGCGGGGCGCAAGAACACCAATATCGCGCTCGATTACCAATTGCGCCGCGGCGACGTCGATAAAGCCTTCGCCGCCGCCGTTCATGTCTTCGAGCACGAATTCCGCACCCAGCATGTTCTGCATGTGCCGCTCGAATCTCATGCGTCGCTGGCCATTCCGGGAGAAGGCACGCTGACGCTGCATACGTCGTCGCAAACGCCGTCTTTCGTGCGCATGGAGATCGCGCGCCTTCTCGGATGGCCGGAAAACCGCGTGCATGTGAAGGTGCCGTTCCTCGGCGGCGGCTATGGCGCGAAGGTCTATGTGAAGGTCGAGCCGCTGGCGGTTGCGCTGGCGCTCATCGTGCGCCGCCCCGTCAAAGTTGCGCTCACGATGGAAGAGCAATTCTACACCATCACCAAGCATCCGGTGACGTTCCGCATCAAGAGCGGCGTCGACAAGGACGGCCGCATCACCGCGCGCAAATGCGACGTGTATTGGAACGGCGGCGCCTATGCCGATATCGGTCCGCGCGTGGCGCAGAAGACGGGCTTCACCGCGCCCGGGCCTTACGACATCGACAATGTCAGCATCGATTCCTACGAGGTCTATACCAACCGGCCGCCGGCGGGCGCGCTGCGCGGCTTCGGCGTGCCGCAACTCGTCTGGGCCTATGAATCCCACACCGATCTGATCGCGCGCGAGCTTGGGCTAGATCCGGTGGAGTACCGCCGCAAGAACATCCTTCGTGACGGGCGGCCGCACGCGACCGGCACGATCATGAAGGACGCCGGCATCGATGCGGTGCTCGATCGCATCGCCGAGCGGATGAATTGGAGCGTGGCCATCGACCGCGGCACGGGTCGTATCAAGCGTGGGCGCGGCATCGGTATCGGCTTCAAGGCCTCGATCTCGCCGACCACCTCGGGCGCCATCGTCAATGTCAGCGCCGACGGCAGCGTTGTCATCTTCACCAACACGATCGATATGGGGCAGGGCTCCGACACCGCGATGGCGCAGCTCGCGGCCGAAGTGCTCAATATCGACGCCGAGAAGGTGAAGGTCGTGCATGGCGATACCGATGCCGCGCCCTATGACATGGGCACGCTGGGCTCGCGCTCGACCTTCCATATGGGCAACGCGGTCAAGCTTGCCGCCGAAGACGCGCGCGACAAGCTTGTCGCATTGGCCGCTGAAGTGGGCCTGCCAGCCGGCACCAATTACGACGTCCAAGAGCTGTTCCGAAAGCGTTACGGCATGCGTGCCGGCAACATCGTCGGCGTCGGAAGCTACGTTCCGAGCTACACGCCGCCCGATCCGAAGACAGGCCAATCCGCCAATGTCACGCCGTTCTGGATGGTGGGCGGCGCGGGCGCCGAGGTGGAGGTCGATACCGAAACCGGCCATGTGCGGGTGACCAAGCTCGTCAACGTCGCCGATGGCGGCAAGATCATCAATCCGAAAATCGCGCGCACGCAGATTTCGGGCGGCGCGATCATGCAATTGGGCTTCACGCTGACCGAGAGAATGGAGTTCGACGGCGGTCAGGTCACCAACGCGTCCTTCGCCGATTACAAGATCCCCGGTTTCCGCGATGTGCCGCCGATGGAATCGGAATTGATCGCGGCCAATCAGGAAAATGGCCCCTTTGGCGCCAAGGGTATCGGTGAGTCGGCGACCTTCGGCGTGTCGCCGGCCATCGCCAATGCGATCCATGACGCGGTGGGCGTGCGGCTGACCTCACTCCCCATCAAGGCCGAAGCGGTGTTGCGCGCCCTTCGCGCTGCGCAAGGTAATCCCCTCGCAGAGGACGAGGAATGAGCGAGACGCGCACCATCCGGTTCACGCTCAACGGCCGCTCCGAGAGCGTCGCGATTCAGCCGCATTGGAATCTCGTCGAGTTGCTGCACCATTTCGGCCTTACCGGCGCGCGCGAATCTTGCGGCCAGGGCTTATGCGGCGTCTGTACCGTGCTGGTCGACGATGTCGCGGTGTCGGGCTGTCTTTATCTGGCGGTGCGGGTGGACGGCAAAAAAATCACGACGGTCGAGCATCTCGATGAGGGAGGCACTCTATCGCCCGTGCAGCAGGCCTTCATCGAATGCGGCGCTTTTCAGTGCGGCTTCTGCACGCCCGGCTTCGTGCTGATGACGCACCAGCTTCTGGCGCGCAATCCCGATCCCAGCGACGACGAAATCCGCCATTATCTTTCGGGCAATCTCTGCCGCTGTGCCGCCTATCCGGAGATCGTCGAAGCGGTGAAACTCGCCGCGAAGCTCCAGAAACAAGCGCGTTGAGGCTCACGGCCCCGTTATTTCATAGGCCCGGGACGTCCGTTTGACCGGTTTCTACAACCGGCTAAGGTCTTGCCGTCTCGCATTCGGGGAATCCATGGCATCCTGGCGTCGCGGCGGCCATCTGCTGGGCTGTATCGCGCTTCTCGCTCTGTTCCCGCTTGCGGCAACCCCCGCCGCCACCCAAGCTGTTCGCGCAAATCAGACGAGCAATACACCGATGTGGGATCTGACCGATCTGTTTCCGACCCCGGAATCCTGGGCCGTCGAATATGATTCGACGAAGGCCGCGGCGGACATGCTTGCCGCTTTCAAGGGCTCGCTCGGAACCAGTGCGAATGCGATGATGAATGCGCTCAACGCCATCAGTCAGGTCAACAAGCGGGCCTCGCGACTGTTCACCTATGCGAGCCTGATGTCCGACGAGGATCTCTCGGTCGCGCGCAATCAGGAACGCAAGCAGCAGGCCGGCGCGCTGATGACGTTGATCAATGAGCGCACGTCATGGCTCGCGCCCGAAATCCTTGGCGTCGGTGCGGAGAAGGTGAAAGCGTTCCAAGCCGAGGAAAGCGGGCTCGCCACGCGCCATTCGTTCTTCCTCGACAATACGCTGCGCGCTTCCGCCCATACGCTTGGGCTCGAGGCCGAAGGCGTGCTCGCCGCCGCCGGCGATGTGCTGCAACAGCCCGATTTCATCTATGGCCAGCTCGCCAATAATGATCTGCCCTATCCGAGCGTCACGCTCGCGGACGGTACGGCGGTGACGCTCGATCAATCCGCTTACGAGAAATACCGCCAGGCCCCCAATCGCGCCGACCGCAAGCTGGTGTTCGATGCCTTCTGGGGCGCGTGGAAGAAATACGAGAGCACTGACGGGGCGGTGCTCACCGCGCAGATCATGGGCGATGTGTTCGTCGCCAAAGCGCGCAAGTATCGCAACGCGCTTTCGGCTGCGCTCTTTCCCGACAACATGCCAGAAACCGTCTATCGCACGCTGGTGGGGGAGGCCAATAAGGGGCTTCCGACGCTTCACCGCTATTTCTCCTTGCGCAAGCGCCTGCTCGGCATCAATGGCGATCTTCATTATTACGACGTCTATCCGACCATGTTCCCGAACGGGGTGACTCCGAAATTCGACGTCGCCCAATCCGAGCGCCTCACGCTTGCCGCGCTGGCGCCCTATGGTGAGGAATATCTCGACCTGCTGCGGCAAGGCTTCGCCGGCAAATGGACCGACGCCCATCCGCGGCCGCACAAGGCCTCGGGCGCTTATATGAACGGCAGCGCTTACGACGTGCATCCTTATCTGCTGCTCAATCACAATGACGATTATCAATCGCTCTCGACGCTGGCGCATGAATGGGGCCACGCCGTCCACACCATGTTGACGACCAAGAACCAGCCTTACGAGAAGGCGAATTACTCCACCTTCATCGCCGAATCCGCCTCGATCGCCAACGAGATGCTGCTCGACGATTACATGGTGGCGCACGCCAAGACGCGCGAAGAGAAGCTCTATTATCTCGGCGAGGGACTGGAATCGATCCGCGGCACGTTCTTCCGCCAGGTGATGTTCGCGGAGTTCGAGCTCAGCATCCATGAGGAGATCGAGCGCGGACGTCCGCTATCGGGCGCGCGGCTGACCGATATCTATTGCAGCTTGTTGCGCAAATATCATGGCGAGGCCGAGGGGTTCATGAAGATTGATCCCGCCTATTGCATCGAATGGGCGTTCGTTCCGCACTTCTTCTTCGATTTCTACGTCTATCAATATGCGACGTCGATGGCGGGAGCGGCCGAATTCACCGACCGGATCGCCAGGGAAGGGCGCCCCGCCACCGAACGGTTTCTCGACATGCTGCGCGCGGGCGGTTCCGAATATCCTTACGATCTATACAAGCGCGCAGGCATCGACATAGCAAGCCCGGCACCCTACCAGGCGCTGATCGCGCGCATGAACCGCATCATGGATGAGATCGAAAAGCTCGCGCCGCGCTAGGCGGGCTCACTGGATCGCGCAAGTCATCGTCACGTTGACGGTCACGGTCTCTTCGCCGGACGCGACGGGCGGAGGTCCGGCTTCCGCTGCCAAGGCCCGCGCCATGGCGAACATGGGCACCGGCCTGCTGCTGCTACCTTCCTGGATCGTCATCACCGCGCTCAAATTCACCCCGGCTGCGCTTGCGAGCGTGCGGGCTTTCGCGGCAGCGTCGGCGACGGTGGCGTCGCGCGCCCGCTCGGCCAGCGGCTTGGGATTGGTAATGAAGAAGGCGATGCCGCCCACCTCGTTCGCGCCGCTGCGCACCAACGCATCGAGCGTCGGTCCCAATTTGGTCAGATCATCGACGATGACGGCGACTTGGTTCGAGACCTGATAACCGACAATGCGCTGCGGCTGAGGATTGTCCTGGCGGAAGGGCGCATATTGCGGTTGGACCGAAAAGTTCGAGGTCTGGATTTTGTTCTCCGGGATGCCCGCCATCCGAAGCGCCGCGAAGACCCGGTTCATCGCCGTCGTATTCGCGTTCAGCGCGGCGGCGGCGGTCGGCGCTTGGCTGACAACGCAGGCCGAGAGGCGCGCCGAATCGGGCTTGGCCGAGGCTTCGCCTTCGCCATTGACGATGATGGTGCGCGAAGCTGCTTCGGCGGCCGCGGCTTGGTGCGCCGGGCCCGCGATGAGAAGCGATGCGGCAAGGGAAACCGGCAGCAGAAGCCGACGCGAAACGACCATGGCAGAACCATCCTTGAGGGGCGGTTTCAGATTACCATCGCAATCGCGGCGGTTGTGATACCAATCCGTGGTGGAAAAGCGGAAAGAGAGCTTAGTCCAATTCGTGCTTGGTAAGCTCGTCCATCACGATGACGACCGTGCCGTCGAATTCGTGCCGCGCGCCCGTCAAATGGTCGATGCCGTTCGAAAACGGAACATCCCATTTCCCTTCGGCCGGCGCGAGGTAGACAAGCGCATCCTCGTAGCCATGGGCGCTGCACAGAAGGGTGAGCTCGGCTCTGCTGCGCGGGACCGTCATGGTGTGGAAGGTCGGATAGTAAATGCCCACAATCTCGCCGTGCTGCCAGCCGGTGCAATCGGCATCGACCGGGCTGACATTCAGGAAAATGGTCTGGGACGTGCCGTCCATGATAGTGGCGCAGCCGGCAAGCAGGGCCGCAGCCACGCACGCCGTCAATCCCAACCGATGCTTCAAGCCTTTAGCCATGCCGCGTAGCCCCTTGGACAGAGCGATTAAACGCCACTTCCCTTAAGAGCGGGTTTCGAAGCGGCGCCTTCGCGATTTTCGGCTTTCCTGCTATCAACAGCGGCCCTTTGGGCCTGTAGCTCAGTTGGTTAGAGCCGGCCGCTCATAACGGTCTGGTCGCTGGTTCGAGTCCAGCCGGGCCCACCACTATTTACTTCGCTGATGTTCGCAGCGGTCCGCAGTTGTCCATATTGCAAAATCGCGCCCAATAATGACCCCACCCCAAAAGCGCCTTACCTCTTTGAACTCGCTGCAAACAATTCGAATTTGTGCAGTTTGGTTTCGCGTCCAATCGTGAACCCACCAAATTCAGCCATTACGTAACCGATGCAACGCGTTGGGTGCAGTTGAGGGTGGGGTCATTGTTGGACGCGATTTCACAGTCGAGCCGTGGAAGCTCGTGGGCGGTCTCAATTATCGCGATCCCTCGGAGCGTTTCGGCGGTCAGCTCATCGCCACCTATTCGGCGGCGAAGGATTCGTCGCGCATCGGGGCGGTTTGCGTGCCCTCCTGCTTCGCCTCCCCATCATTCTTCATCCTGGATGCGACGGCTTTCTGGAACTTCAATAAAAACCTGTCGCTGCGCGCGGGCGTGTTCAATATCTTCGACGAAAAATATTGGTATTGGGGCGACGTGCGCGGCCTGTTATCGACGTCGGTAGCGCGCGATGCCTATTCGCAGCCGGGGCGTAATATCGCGGTGTCTTTGACCGCTCGTATGTAACGGTTCAACGCAGATGGAGGTGTCATGTCTTCTCTCGAGTTGCGGGCGGCCGACATGGCCCTCCGCTATCCCAACATCGCTGGTCCCGATTGGCAGGAGAGATCACCAGATGTCCAAGCTGGACATGCCGGCGACATGAGCCCGGTCGCCCTCGATGACGACGTTATATTCGGGGCCTGGAGCACTGAACGTGTATTCTCCCTTGACGTCCGTCATTCCGGACGACAGCACCCGTTCTTCGTCATCGATGATGATGATGGGCAGACGCCGGGCGAGTTCGCCGTCGCTGAAAACGCCCCTGCAAATGACATTGGCTCCTGTCGTCTTCTTGCACTCGATGCGCAGCGTGTGCGCGTCGACGGCCGTCGAAAGCATCAAGGCGGCGGCGCTCACGGCCAGACCGATTGTCTTCATGTCTTCCTCCCTCTTGGCGGGCGGCTGACTGACCTTGTCTGACCCGTCGGCCATCATCTTCGATCAATTCATTCCGGAAGCAAAGGTTCCTATCGGGCTTGGCTTCCGGAAAACAACCGCACAATCGCGCGCTTTATGCGCGCGAACAGACCGGGCTTCTCGCCCGCGCTTGGCGCATGCGGGCGCGGAGAGGCGGCAGGTTCGGGCGCCGCGATGGGTTTCTCCACCACGCCGGCGAATTTCTTGAAGAATTGCTCGGCGAGAGATTTGGCGGTGGCGTCGATCAGGCGCGCGCCGACTTGCGCGATCTTGCCGCCGACCTGCGCATCGACCGTATAGGTCAGAAGCGTGCCCGCGTCCCGATCGATCAGCCGCACCTCGGCGCCGCCTTTGGCGAAACCGGCCGGGCTCTGGCCCTCGCCGCTGATCTTGTAGCCGTTCGGCGGATCGAGGTCGGAGAGAGTCACCTTGCCCTGGAACTTGGCCGACACCGGACCGAGCTTGATCCCGGCCACCGCCTTCATCTGCGTGTCGGAAATCTTCTCGATGCTCTCGCAGCCCGGTATGCAGGCTTTCAGGACTTCGGGATTGTTCAGACCGGCCCAGACGGCTTCGCGCGGCGCGGCGATGAACCGCTCTCCTGTCATGTTCATTCGGCGAAGCTCCTTGGCCGGGACGCGGGCGGCGGTCCTTTGTATGTCTGTCTTACAATAGCACCGGCAAAACGATAGAACACCTGTCGAAAGCCATGGCGCGTCCATTTGCGCGCGCGCCATGCGGCAGGGGGAAGCGTTGGCAGTCGAGCCTACAGCCAGATTGACGCCGCTGCAGCATCAGGCGGCACCCTTGCGCAACAAGATCATCGCCGCGCTCAGGGGCGCCATCGAATCGGGCGTGCTGCAGCCGGGCGCGCGGCTGGTGGAGCGCGATCTCTGCGGACAGCTCAATGTCAGCCGGACGTCGCTGCGCGAGGCGCTCCGGGAGTTGCAGGCGGACGGCATATTGCTCCAGGCCGGAGCGCAGGGCCTCGCCGTAAACAGGGTCACGCGCGAGGAGGCCGCCAATGTCTATCGCATCCGCTCCGTGCTGGAAGCGCTGGTGGTGGAACAGTTCATCGAACGCGCCGGCGATGACGACATCGCGCGTATCGTTAGGGACGCGGACGGATTGAAGACGGCCTATCGCTCGGGCGACATCGCGCGGATTTTGACCAGCAAGCGGGCCTTCTACGACCGCATCTGCACCGTGGCCGACAATGCGCTCGCCTTCGACATCCTCAATCGGCTGGTGCTCAGAACCTCCTCCTTGCGCAGCCGCTCGCTCGCCCGAAAGCAGCGCCAGCAGCAGAGCCCCGGCGAGATCGATGCGATTCTCAAGGCGATCCGCAATCGCGATGCCGCCGCCGCCAGGAAAGCGGCCATCGCCCATGTCGAGAGCGCGGCGGCTTCGGCCTTCGCCGCCAGTTTTCCCGACCCGGAAATTCCGCCCGCCGCAAAGACGAAGAAGAAACGGCCCTGAAATCTATTTGAACGACTGAAGCGCGCCGGGCTTCGCCACCGCGCGGCCCGCGAGCACGCGGATCAGATGGGCGCGATATTCCCCGGTGGCGTTCAGATCGTTGAGCAGGGAATCGGGATCGACGCTGCAATGCGCCACCGCTTCGGGACGGAAATCGGCGCTCAGCGCGGCTTCAAACTCCGCTGGACGGAACACGCCGGATGCGCCCGCGCCCGTCACCGCAACCCGCACATTCTTGCCGGTTCGCGCCACGAACACGCCGACGATGGAATAGCGCGAAGCGGGGCTGCGGAATTTGGCGTAACACGCGGAATCGGGAATGGGGAACTCGATGCGCGTGACGATTTCGCCCGGTTCGCGCAGCGTCTGATAGAGACCGGTGAAGAAATCGTCGGCCGCGATACGCCGCCGGTCGGTCACGATGGTCGCGCCCAGCGCCAGAACCGCGGAAGGGTAATCGGCTGCCGGATCATTGTTGGCGGTCGATCCGCCGATAGTGCCGCGGTGGCGCACATGGCGGTCGCCGATGGAACCTGCGAGCCCCGCGAGAACCGGAATGGCATCGCGCACGATTTTCGATTCCGCCACCTCGGCGTGCGTCGTGGCGGCGCCGATCTTCAACAGGCGTGCCTCCACGGCGATGCCGCGCATCTCGGGGATAGCGGTCAGGTCGATCACATCGCTGGGCGCGGCAAGGCGCTGCTTCATCGTCGGCAGAAGCGTATGGCCGCCGGATAGAAAGGTCGCGTCCGCGCCGGCGCCGAACAGTTCCTTGGCTTCGGCCAGCGTCTTGGGGCGGTGGTAGACGAGAGGATACATCGCTAGCCCTCCGTCTTCGCGTGGTCGGATGCGGGCTGCACGACACGATCCGGTCCCAGCATTTCTTCGGCCGCCGTCAAAATGGCGCGCACGATATTATGGTAGCCCGTACAGCGGCAGAGATTGCCTTCCATCTCCTCGCGCACGACATGCTCGTTCAGGGTACCGGGATAGGTGGCGATCAGTTCGGTAGCGGCCATGATCATGCCGGGCGTGCAGAAACCGCATTGCAGGCCGTGACATTCGCGGAACGCCTTCTGCACGGGATGGAGTTGGCCACCTTCCGCCAATCCTTCGATGGTGGTCACCGCATGCCCGGCCGCTTGGCCGACGAGCACGGTGCAGGACTTCACCGATACGCCGTCCAGATGCACGACGCAGCAGCCGCATTGAGTCGTGTCGCAGCCGACATGGGTGCCGGTCAGTCCCAGATGCTCGCGCAGGAATTCCGACAGCAGCGTGGGATCGGCCACGTCCTTCGTGATGTCCGCGCCGTTCACCTTCATCGCGATTCTGGACATCAGGCGCTTTTCCCTTTGTGAATAGCGGTCCAGATCTTCAATGGCGTCGCCGGCATCGAGACGTCTGGCGGGCCGTAATCGAGCAGCGCGTCCTCGATGGCGCTCATGATCACGGCGGGCGCGGGCGTGGTGCCGCCTTCGCCACCGGCCTTCACGCCCAACGGATTGGTGGGAGAAATCACCTCCGCGATCTCGGTGACGAAAGAGGGCATGTTGTCGAAGCGCGGCATGCCGTAATCGGTGAAGGCGGCCGCCAGCGGCTGACCGGATTCGGGATCGATCACGCAGCCTTCCCACAGCGCCTGACCGACGCCTTGCGCGATGCCGCCATGCGTCTGGCCATGCACGATCATCGGATTGATGCAGCGGCCGACATCGTCGACGGTGGCATAGCGCAACAGCTCCAGCCCGCCGGTCTGCGGATCGATCTCGATCTCGCACATGCACGAGCCGTTCGGGAAGACCGGCGTGTGCATCTCATTGTCGCGCCGCACCTTCACCCCATCGGCGTGATCGGGCGAAAGTGCGATGGCAAGGCGCGCCAGATCGAACCAGTCGATGGTGCGGTTGCTGGCGGTGCTGCGGAAGCAGCCATCGTCGAATTCGACCGAGGCCGGATCGATGTTCAGGCTCGCCGCCATGATGGCCTTGCCCTTGGCGATCATGTCGGTGACGGCGAGAGAGATGACGGCGCTGGCATGGCGCATCGAGCGCCCCGAATGGGTGCCGCCGCCCGCCGACACCACATCGGTGTCGCCGAGCGTGATCTTGACCTTCTCGAACGCGATGCCGAGAAGATCGGCGGTGACTTGCGCGAAGCTGGTCTCGTGGCCTTGTCCCGCGGGCTGGGTGCCGATGACCACTTCGACTCCGCCGGGGCGCACGATCAGATCGGCGCGTTCCTTGGGCGTGCCGATGGAGGATTCGACGTAATTGGCGAAACCGATGCCGAGCAGCTTGCCGCGCGCCTTGGCTTCTTCTTTGCGTTTCTTGGCGCCTGCGAAATCGCCGATCTCCAACAGGCGGTCCATGTTTTTTTCGTACTCGCCGCTGTCATATTTCGAGCCGACCGCGTTGGTATAGGGCATCTGCGACGGCTTCACGAGATTGCGCCGGCGCAGCGCGATGCGGTCATAGCCGAGCTCGCGCGCCGCCTTGTCGATCAGACGCTCAATCGCGAAGGTCACCTCGGGGCGGCCCGAACTGCGATAGGCCTGGGTCGACATCGTGTTGGAATAGACCGCGCGCGAATGCAGCGTGGCGTAAGGAATGTCGTAGGAGCCGGTGATCAGGCCCGATCCTTTGCTGAGCGGCGACAGCGACACGCAGCGCGCGCCGACATTCGAAAGATTGTGCGCGCGCAGTGCGAGGAACTTGCCGTTGGCGTCGATGGCCAGCGAGACTTCGGTGACGAGATCGCGACCCTGATAATCGGTGAGGAAGGATTCGGAGCGGTCGGCACGGAATTTTACCGGACGGCCGAGCTTCTTCGCCGCCCATACCACCAGTCCGAATTCTATGAAGGCGCGGTTGCGGGTGCCGAAATTGCCGCCGACGTCGAACGAAATAACGCGCATCTTGTCGGGCGTCACGCCCAGCACCGAAGACATCTCGTGCTTTTGACGCACGGCGCCGCCGCTGCCGGCATAGAGCGTGTAACGGCCGGTCTTGGCGTCGTAGTCGCCGAGCGCGGCGCGCGGCTCCAACGGCACGCCGGTGACGCGGCCAAGATGGGTGCGCATGCTGACCACATGGGCGGCGCCGGCGAAGGCGGTGTCGGTGTTCTTCACATCGCCGAAAATGCTGTCGACCAGCACATTGTCGGGGAGCGCGTCCCACAGGCGCGGCGCGTCCGGCGCGGTGGCGGCCGTCGTGTCGGCGACCCAGGGCAGGGGATCGTAATCCACCATCACGGCTTCCGCGCCCGCCTGCGCTTGCTGGCGCGTTTCGGCGACCACCATCGCCACCGCTTCGCCGACATGCCGCACGCGATCCATGGGGAGCAAATAATGTTCGCCGATATAGACGGGAGTCCCGCCGCGCCCCGTGAGCTTCACGTCGTATTTGGTGGAGGGCACCGGATTGTGCGCGATCTGGCCGAGCCCGTCGGCGGCGAGATCGGCGCCCGTGTAAACGCCAAGTACGCCGTCCATCTCGAGGGCCGCGGAGACATCGATGCCTTTGATCGTCGCGTGCGGATGGGGCGAGCGCACCATCACCGCGAAGACCTGGCCCGGTAGGCTGAAATCATCCGTGAACCGGCCACGGCCAGTGATCAGCCGCTCGTCTTCATTGCGGCGAACGGGTTTGCCGACGGATTTGAATTTCTGCGGTGGCAGGCTCAATTTTATGCGCTCTTGCAGGGGGGCGAATTGGTCTTTTGTATTATGGTCGACCAAATTCCACAAGGAGGCCAACATGGGAACGCTGCCGCGGGCTATCGCTAAGGCCTTATCGGCCCCGAGCCTGCGGTGTATCGTTCCCCCATACACAAGGGGAGGTTGGCATGCGCGGTCTTGCTCTATTCGTGGCAGGCATTCTGGCTGGTGGATTGGCGGTCCATACGGCCGTCGCCCAAAACCAAAATCGGGGTCCGAACCGTGGCGTCGTCGGGCTCAATCATGTCGGGATCATCGTGCCCGACCTCGATAAAGCGGTCGAGTACTACACCAAGACGATGGGCTTCCCCGAAGCCTTCCGCTTCGTCAATCCGCAAGGACAGGTGCAGCTGGTCTATGTCCAGATCAGCCAGAACACTTTCGTCGAACTGCAACCCGCCAATGGACGCCCGCTCGGCGTCTCGCATTTCGGTTTGCACGTCGAGAACATGAATGCGGCAACGGCGATGTTCAAGGCGCGCGGCGCCAATGTGGCCGAGACGACGCTCAGCGGCACCAAGGCGATCCTCTCCAATATCGCCGCTCCGGACGGCATCCGCATGGAATTGTCCGAGCTTCCCCCTGAATCGCTGCACAGGCAGGCAATGAATCGCTGGTGAGAAAATCACACGTCATGGCAAACAAATGGAGGGACCACCATGAAACATCGATCCGTCATCGCTAACGGAGTGCTATTTGCGGCCGTCTGTATGCTTGGTCTGTCGCACGAAGCGGCGGGGCAGGCGGGACAGCAGAACGGAATGGTTCTGCTCACGGACGGAACAAGCCTCGCCAATTTCGATCAGGCCGGCAACGCGAACTGGCATGTCGCCGAACGCACCGTCGTTTCCGACCGGGGCGCCGGTTTCCTGGTCACCAAACAATCCTATGGCGACTTTCGCTTCCGGGCCGAGTTCTGGGCGGATGAGGAAACCAATAGCGGCATCTTCATCCGGTGCGCCAATCCGCAAGCGCCCAGCGCCGCGACTTGTTACGAAGTGAATATTTTCGACAACAATCCCAATCGCGGCAACGCCACGGGTTCGGTCGTCGGTATCGCCAAACCAACTCCCGTGCCTCAAACCGCTCTCAAATGGAACGTCATCGAAGTCGAGGCCAAGGGCACGCTGCTCAACGTCTCCGTCAACGGAGAGCGCACCGTCAGCGTTCATGACACGAAGCACGCGCGCGGCCGCATTGCGCTGCAACGCAACAGCGGCGTGATCCGGTGGCACAAGGTAGAAGTCCAGGCGCTCACCCCGGCCGATATCGCGGAAAACGCAACCCCGCTTGCCGCCAATTGCCAATATGGTTTCGCCGTGATCTGGCCCGGTCAGCCGATGGTCAGGGACATAAGCTATACGACCTCCACCGGGATCAACGCTCCCGCCAAGCAGTTCTATGTGGAGCAGAACGGCAGCAAATATTGGGAGACCGTCGTGGAGCTCCCGAACGGGCCGAGGGCGGACTATGAGATCGTCATGCAGGCGCTGGCCGAGCTGAGCAAGAAGGGCGAAGTTCGTTTCCGCGGCTTTGGCGATTACGATCCCGGAATGCCTGGCGGCCAGCTCAATATCTTCCAACCGAACGGAAGGCAGATTCGCGCGTCGATCTATATGGCCAACCACCGCCTCTTCATTACCGAGACGGAGGCTGTTGCCGGCGAACAGGCCGCCCTTCTGTTCGAGCAATCGATCACGCTGATCAATCACGTCGGAACCAGCATCGATCGGGTCAACGCACAGAACGACCCGGGACCGCCCTACGATTGCGGGCGGTAATTCACCGAGGGGGGAAGCAACATGTCCTCGTTCACTGGGAGACAAAGGCTTCTGGCGGGCGCCATTCTCGCAAGTCTCTTAGGCATGGCGCCGATGGTCTCGACACTGGCGCAGCAACAGGCCGCTCCCCCCGATTTCTCGTCGAACCTCGCCGGCTGGATCGGACTCAATGGCGGCGGTCCGTTCTTCGAAGCCGCGCCCGGGCGTGTTCCGGGACCTGTCGTCAGCGATCCGGCGCATCCCTTCGTCCCCAACGGCACCGACAAGCAGCCGACTTTCCGGATCGCCGATCTTTCCAATCCCAATCTGATGCCCTGGGTGAAGGAGTATATGAAGAAGGACATCGACGAGATTCTCGCCGGCAAGAAGCCTGCGTTCACCGCGCAATCGAGCTGCTGGCCGTCGGGGGTTCCCGGCTTCATGGGATATGGCGGGCCGGACCCCATCGTCTTCCTGCAAACGCCCAAAATCGTCTGGCTCATGTGGCAGGAGGATAACCAATCCCGGCGCATCTATATGAACGTGCCTCACTCCGCCAATCCGAAGCCGTCATGGTATGGCGAATCGGTCGGCCGTTACGAAGGCGACACGCTCGTCATCGACACGATTGGGTTGAGCGACAAGACCTTCGTCGACATCTACCGCACGCCGCACACCGAAAAGCTGCACGTCGTCGAGCGCTGGCGCATGATCGACGGCGGCCGGATGATGGAAGTGATATTCACGGTAGAAGACACCGGGGCCTTCTATCAGCCCTGGACTGGAATGCGGCGCTACCGGCGCGTGACACAGGAGGCTTATGAAAAGATCTGCGCCGAGAACAACACGTTCAACCTCATCGACTATAAGGTTCCAAGCGCCGAGAAGCCGGATTTCTGAGGAGTCGCCTATGTCAAAGTTCCCATTCGCAGCGCGGCTTCTGGCCGGCGGCACGGCAATTCTCGCCGCGGCAATTTTTGTTGCCGGCGCGGCCGCGCAAACGCCCGCCTCGCCGCCCGATTTTTCCTCGAACGAAACCGCGTGGCAGGGCGGCAACGGCGTCAACTTCATCGCCGTTCCCGGCTCGCCCCGTCCTGTGACCAACGATCCGGCCCATCCCCATATCAGCAATGGTGAAGCCACGCGCAGGAACATCCAGCCGACCTACCGCATCGCCGATCTTACCAACCCCAATCTGAAGCAATGGGCCAAGGACGTCATGAAGAAGGACAATGACGAGGTCCTCGCCGGGAAGGTCGGCTACACGCCGGGCTCGTCCTGCAAACCGGCGGGCGTTCCCGCCTTCATGCTGGATGGCGGCCCGTTCTTCTTCGTCCAGACGCCCAAGAAAGTCACGATCATCGCGCAAGGCGGGCCGGATGTGCGCCACATCTATATGGACGCGCCCCATTCGAAGAACATCAAACCGTCCTGGTACGGAGAATCGGTCGGCCATTACGAGGGCGACACGCTGGTCATCGATACGATCGGGCTGAACACCAAGAGTTTCGTCGATCATTTCCGCACGCCGCACACCGAGAAGCTGCACGTCGTTGAGCGCTGGCGAATGATCGAGGGCGGCAAGCAGATCGAATCCCTCATCACCATCGATGACCCGGACACGTTCAATCAGCCCTGGCAGGCGGTCCTGCGCTGGAACCGCGTGCAGAGGACGTTGCCGGAGATCATCTGCGCCGAGGGCAATTTGACGCTTTTCGATTACGATACGCCCATGGACGACACACCGGACTTTTGAGCGAGGACTAAAGATGAAAAAGCGGATTTTCACGGGCGCGGCTTTTGTCGCGGCAATCGCCTTTTTTGCCGCCGGAGCGGAAGCACAGAACAATGCCATTCCCAATTTCAGCTTCATCGAGTCCGGCTGGCTGCTTCAGGGCGGCATCAACTACCGGCCCATTCCCGGCAAGGTTGCGCCGATCGCCGCCGACCCCGCCTATCCGCAAACGGGCGAGGGCAATCAGCGCGGCGTGATGGAGCGCATGTCCGATGCCGAGAACGCCAATCTGAAGCCGTGGGCGAAGGAATTGATGCGGAAATACAATCGCGATGTGCTGGACGGCCACCGCGCTTTCTCGTCGCAATCGCGTTGCTGGCCGGGCGGCACGCCGGGCCAATTGCTGTTTCCGGCCGAGCCCGTCTTCTTCGTCCAGACGCCGAAGCTGGTGCTGATGATGTGGCAGCGCCAGCAGGAGGTGCGCCGCATCCGTATGAACGTGCCGCATTCGCGCAATCCGAAGCCGTCCTGGTTCGGGGAATCCGTCGGCCGTTACGAGAACGGCGAGCTGGTCGTCGACACGATCGGTTTCCTCGACCGCAAGGAATTCGATTTTCTGGACAATTGGCGCACGCCCCATACCAAGGATTTGCATGTGGTGGAGCGGTTCAAGCTGATCGACGACGGCAAGGGACTCGAGGCGACCGTGACGGTCGATGATCCCGGCACGTTCAACCAGCCCTGGTCGGGTACGGTGCGGTGGCAGAAAGTCGATCGCGGTCCGATTGGCGAGTCAATTTGCGCGGAAAACAACGACGTCTTCGAGAAATTTTTCGGACTTCAGGAATATCCGATGCCGCAGGCCAAGACGCCGGATTTCTGATTCTTTGAGGAAGCAATTTCACATTTGGAAGGAAACATGCTCATGACATTTGTTCGGTCGGGACTGTTTGTTGCGATAGCGATGGTTGCGATGGCGCCCGCCGGCGCGGCGCTGGCGCAGGATTTGCCGCAGCGGAAGGAAATACGGCGGATCGACCTGTCCGGCGCGCCGGGCATGGAGGTCGTCAGTTCCGTCAGCACATTCAAAGCAGGCGACGAATTCCCCCGTCATCTCCATCACGGCGTCGAGTTGGGCTATGTCGTTCAGGGAGCGATGATTCAATTGCCGGGGCAAGCGCCGGCGATGATGGCGACGGGGGCGCCGATCCAGAACCTGCGCGATGCGGTCCATGGCGGATTCAAGGTCGTCGGACCCGGCGACCTCATCCTCTTCACGGTGCACTCGGTGGATAAGGGAAAACCGCTTTACGATTGGGTTAAGTAATTCGAGGCGAGGATAGGACGATGAAGAAGCGCGTCTTCGCGGGTGCGATCGCCGCGATGGTGGTGGTGCCCGTCACTGCGACGCCGGCCGAAACCATTCCCGATTTCTCGGGGATATGGTGGCATCCCTCGCTTCCCGGTCCCGAACCGCTGGCGTCCGGTCCCACGAGCTTGCGGAACATGACGCGGCGTAAGGCCGACGGCGCGAGCGACTACAACGAGCTGGTCGGCGACTACAGCAATCCGATTCTGAAACCCGAAGCCGCGCAAATCGTGAAGAAGCACGGCGAACTTTCCAAGGCCGGTGTCGTTTACCCGAACCCGGCCAGCCAATGCTGGCCGGAACCGTTGCCGTTCATCTACAAGAATTTTGGACTCCAGATTCTTCAGCAACCGCACCAGATCACGATGCTCTACGAGCAGGATCACGAGGTTCGCCGCGTGCGCATGAACCAGGCGCATCCCGCTGTGGTGACGCCGTCCTGGTATGGGGATTCGGTCGGCTATTACGACGGCGACACGCTGGTGATCGACACCGTCGGACAAAAGGCCGGGCCGTTTTCGATGCTCGATCTCTACGGCACGCCCTACACAAAGGCGCTGCATGTCGTGGAGCGTTATCGGCTGCTCGATTACGATGAAGCGAAAGAGGGCTTGGACCGCGACACCAAAGAGAATTTTCATGCCCCGGTCGGCATCGACCGCACCTATCGCGGCAAGCACTTACAAGTGCGCTTCACGGTCGAGGATGACGGCGTCTTCACCACGCCGTGGTCGGCCACCGTCACCTATGGGCGCGGCTCCACCGACTGGCCGGAAACGGTCTGTGCCGAAAACGTCCGCGTCTATTACAGCACGGACACCGCCGTTCCGACCGCGGACAAACCGGATTTCTAGCGATGCGCTTCTCGACCGGTCTCACGCTTAGCCTTTGCGCCGCTGCCGTCGCCGCGTCCGTAGCGGCGGCGCCTGCTCCTTCCGCGACTCCCACTCCGGATTTCTCCGGCATTTGGTCCCACCCTTTCCTCACCGGCATGGAGCCGCCGAAATCTGGCCCCGGCCCGGTGACGAACAAATCGCGCCGGCCCACTGGCGTGGCCAATTTCCAGATTCTGGTCGGCGATTACACCAATCCGATCCTGAAGCCCGACGCGGGCCAGATCGTCAAGCAGCACGGCGACCTTTCGCTCGGAGGCATCGGCTATCAGACCCCGAGCAATCAATGTTGGCCCGGCGGCGTGCCCTATGTGTTTTGGGATTTCCTGGTGCAGATATTCCAGACGCCGGACCACGTCACCATGCTCTATCGCCACGGCAATGAGACGCGCCGCGTGCGCCTGAACGCGTCGCATCCGGCGAAGGTGACGCCGTCCTGGTATGGGGATTCGGTTGGCCGCTATGAAGGCGACACGCTGGTGATCGACACGGTGGGGATCAAAAAAGGGCCGTTCGCCATGCTCGACATGTACGGCACGCCGTTCACCGAGAAGCTGCATGTGGTGGAACGCTACCGCCTCGTCGATTACGACACCGCCAAGGACGCGATCGACCGCAATGCCAAGGAGAATTCCATGGCCGGCGAGGGCTGGGGCTTCGATCCCAACTATCGGGGCAAGGTGCTGCAGCTCCATTTCACGGTCGAGGATGAGGGCGTTTTCACGACGCCTTGGACGTCGACCATCACCTATCGGCCCGCCGTGAATCCCTGGCCGGAACTCATCTGCGCCGAAAACACGCGCGAATATTATAACAACCGGGACTCCGCCATTCCGACGGCCGACAAACCGGATTTCTAGAAACTATTTCCGACAATTGTACTGGCGTGACGGCTGATTGCCGTTCTTGTCGAGATCGGTGCCCATGGCATTGATGATCGAGACCGATTGCTCGAACTGAAGCGCGCGAAAATCTCCCGGCGCGGCATTGGCCTCCGTGATGTAAAGACGGTGGTCGTGCATGTAGACCGACGCCCTGTGCTGGCGGCCATTGGGCTCGTAGATGTTGAGCTGGCGGCCCGGGATTCCCGGATCGTAATTTTCGGCAAACTGGAAACGTACCTCGCCGCGCCGGCGTATGGGTACCGCGGCGGCCTCGACGATCGCGGCGTCCACGGCCGGCCCGGGCGAGAAGTCGGCGATGATCACGCTGAACGTATCGGTGCCCTGTTGGGCGGAGAACTGCCGCGCCGGAACGCTGCGGCCGCTATTCGTGTAGATGAAATCCCTGATCGTCGGCGCCGCCGGGAAAATGGCGGCCATCCGGTACTGGCAGTTCACATAGACGTTCTCGTCATAGGTGGGTTCGTCGAGCTGAGACCGGGCGGCAGCGCCTGTGAAGAGGACCATGGCGGCGCAGGAAAGGAGGATGGCGCGGAGTGGGTGGAATTTGGACATGACGATTCTCCCCTTCGTCGACGATTCCCGGAAACGACCCCTGATCGGTGCAAACGATAGCATTCCGCTCCTTGACGCGGAACTAGGCCGTGCGCCGCTCTCGCTTTTGGGATAAACTCCACCGCGCCTCACCGGGATGAGGCAGGCGGATCGTTGACGGGGGTTCCGATGAACATGCCGGGCCGGAAAATCCTTCTATGGGCGACATTGGCGGCCGTGGCCGCGACGCCGGTCGTCTCGCAAACACCGGCGCCCGCGCCGGATTTCTCCGGCGTCTGGCGTCATCCGACACTTCCCGGCTTCGAGCCGATGGCATCGGGGCCGACCGCGGTCACCAACAAGACCCGCCGCCCCGACGGCGCGAGCAATTGGAACATGTTGGTGGGGGACTACAGCAATCCGATTCTGAAGCCGCAGGCGGCTGAGGCGGTGAAGAAGCAAGGCGATCTTTCGCTCGCCGGCATCATGCCGCCAACGCCGGCCAACCAATGCTGGCCTCAGCCGGTGCCGTACATCTTCTGGACCTTCAACATGCAGATGATGCAGCAGAAGGACAAGATCACCATTCTTTACAGCAATCCCGATCATGAATTTCGCCAGGTGCGCATGAACCAGTCGCATCCGGCGAGAATGACGCCGTCCTGGTATGGCGATTCCGTCGGCCATTACGAAGGCGACACGCTGGTCATCGACACGGTGGGGATCAAGACCGGGCGGCCCTATGAGATGGTGGACGTTTACGGCACGCCCTACAGCGAGAAGCTGCATGTGGTCGAACGCTATCGGCTGCTCGATTACACGGAAGCGAAAGAAGGGCTGGATCGGGACGCAAAAGAAAATCAACGCATCGGGCAGGGCGATATCGACCGCAGCTACAGAGGCAAACATCTGCAGCTCCAATTCACGGTCGAGGATGAAGGCACCTTCACGACGCCGTGGACCGCGACCATCACCTATGGGCGCGGCTCGAATGGATGGGACGAACAGGTCTGCGCCGAAAACACGCGCGAATATACCGGTAAGAGCGCCGACGTGCCGACGGCGGCGAGGGCGGATTTCTAAAGAGGGAATTGAGCCGTGCGAATCGAATCTGCACTGTCGGTCGCGGTGAGTCTTTGCGCCGCCGCGCTTGTTCCGGTTGCTTCAGCCGCGCCGGCGAAGGATGCGATCCCCCAGCTGATGTCCCGCGATTTCGGCTGGAACGCGCAGAATTGGGATTTCATGCAGGCTCCGCCGCCGGGTTCTGGCCATGGGCCGATCAAGCTCGATCCCAAATATCCCTATACGACCCAGATCCAGAATGGCGCGCGGGTTTTCGATCCGCTCAGCGTTCCCATCTCGGACACCAAGGACCCGATCCTGAAGCCGTGGGCGGCAAAGGAGATGCAGGCGGCGAACGAGGAATTGCTGAGCGGCGAACGCAAGCTTTCCTTCGTGCCGCAATCGCGCTGCTGGCCCGGCGGGATACCCGGTCAACTTCTGTTCCTTGAACCCGTCTATTTCATCCAGATGCCGAACGTCGTGTGGATGATATGGCAGCGCGATCATTTCGCGCGCCGCATCGATCTCAAGGCCGCGCATTCGGCCAATGTGAAGCCGTCCTGGTTCGGGGAATCCATCGGGCATTACGAGGGCGGCAACACGCTGGTGGTCGATACGATTGGGCTAAAGGCCAAGAACAGCTACATCGATTCCTTCCGCACGCCGCACAGCGAGAAGCTGCACGTCGTCGAACGCTTCACGCTCAGTGCCGACGGCAAGAGCTTGACCGCCATCGTGACGGTGGAGGACCCCGACACGTTCAACGGGCCGCTCACGCTGACGCAGACCTGGCGCAAGAACGAAATCGCGATGGGGGAGATGGTTTGCGCCGAAGACGGCGGCGTCGACATGTACAATCACAACCTGTTTCCGATCCCGGTGGCCGACAAACCGGACTTCTGATCGGAAGATGCGCGCATAGACCGACGGGATGGATTTGCATCCATCCCGTCTCAGCGAAACGCCTATTAAATAAGGTCTACGCTACGGCTCACCGGCTGGTGGATTGCGTTCCTTCCGCAACCAGCATCCGGATCATGCCGTCCTGCCGCGAGGTGACGAACAGCTCGCCGTCGCGGCTCATGCCGATATGCAGATCGGCGCGCGACGTCTTTGCGCCGAGCGTCTTCTCGATGAGTTCCTGCAGCGACACATCGGTGCGCTTGCCGGTTGCGTCGCGCACATAGAGCTGGATCTCCTCGACCGGCGCCACGGTCTGGGGAATGCCGTCATCGGCCCGTTTCATCGCCGCGAGGTCGGACGCGAACAGGCGCCCGCGCTGGATATCACCGAACACGAACTTGCCGCGCAACGCCGCTATCCGACCGTGATAGGCGAAGCCATCGGTCACCGAGCGTCCCTCGTCATGGTCGTAGATCGCGACCGGATAGGTGAAGCCGTCCTTGGTGCGCCCGCTCATGATGTCCGCCGGCAGCGGATAGAGTTGGTTGAGCGTCCCGTCGGGCCGCGTGCCTCTGCCGTTTTCGTAATAGCCCTCGCGCTTCATCCAGCCATAGTTCTCGCCATTGCGGACGATGTTGATCTCCTCGATGTGGTTCATGCCGATGTCGGAGGCAAACATCGTGCCGTCCTGCATGTCCCAGGAAATCCGGTGGGCGTTGCGGAAGCCGTAGGCGTAGATCTCGCCGAGCGTCTTCGGGTCGCCATCCGCCTGGAATTTGTTGGACGCCGGAATGGTGTAGTCGCCGAGCCCCTTCACCCCGCGCGTCACCGACGGGCTGCGCGGATCGATGCGCAGGATGGCGGTGATGATCGAGTCGAGGCGCTGCGTCTGGGCGGGATTGTTCGCCTTCGGTCCCTGACCGTTGCTGAAGCCATGATCGCTGCCGCTCGTATAGAGCAGGCCATAATCGGCATCGCCGGGTTTCGCCGTCGGGTTGAATTCGACCGCGCCCATCGGATGGGTAAGGCTGTCGACGATATGGGCCTCACGCAGCAGCTCGCGCCGCGTGCCCTGGAACGTGTTGGCGTCCGGATTGGTCGCGTGCCATTCGGTGATGATGTTGTGGTAGGTCACCTCGTTCGGCGCGAATCCCGGCGGGATGAAATCGGGTTTCTTGGGATTGTTCGGCGCATGCTCGGCATGCACCGTGTAGAACAGGCCGTTGCGCGCGAAATCGGGATGGAAGGTGAAGCCGATGAAGCCGCTCTCGAGCCGGTCATAGACCGTCATCGGGAAAATTTCGGCGAGGTTCGCATACACCGCCGGCGCATTGCTGCCGTTGAGCAGATAGAGGAAGCCGCGCGAATCATTGGCAAAGCGGCGGCCGTCGGGAAGATCGCGCACATAGCTGACGCGCGCATAGCCGGCCGGGTTGGTGTCCTGATTGGCGGGGATTCGCCCGCGCGTTTGCGGCAGGCGCACGAGATCCCGAATTTCAACCGCGAGGCCCTTCTTCTCGATGGGCACGGGAAGCGGATTGTCGGTGATCTGCCCCTGGACCGCGCCGACGGTCGACAGCATCAGAGCAATGGCAAGCGGCATCCTTAAACGCATGGAACCCTCCCGATGGGTGTGATGGACAACTATACCAGAACCTTTGCCGCCCGGCGAAATCTGCGAGGCGGCCTTACTGAATCCGCCCGCCCGGCGTGAGCCCGCTGGGCACCGAAGAGGGAATGGTCTTGTCGAACAAATTATCGTTCAACGCATTGAGGAATTCGATGATCGCCTGCGCCTCGTCATCGGGATCGTCCAATCGGCGGACGAGCGGGTCGACCTGGCGCCGTCCCACATTCGGGTTCTCCGGCGCGTCGTCGTAAAAATCCAGCACTTCCTCGAGCGTCTCGAACACGCCGCTATGCATATAGGGCGCGGTGAAGGCGAGATTGCGCAAGGACGCCGTGCGGAACGCATAGGGCGTGGCCTTGATGCCGGAATCGGATTCTGGCAGGCGCCTATTGTCCGGCACGCCGAGCACATGCGGCTTGTAGTCGGAGAACATCGGGCCATTGTGGCATTCCGCGCAGCCGACGCGCTCGAAGCGCCGCATGCCTTCGATCTGCGCCCGCGTCATCGCGTTGCGGTCGCCCCGCATATAGCGGTCGAACGGCGAATTGTTGGCGAGGAGCGAACGCTCGAAGGCGGAGATCGCCTTGGCGAGATTGATGGGACTGACCGCATTGGTAGGCCCGAACGCTTTGGCGAACTGCGCACGATATTCGGGAATGGCGTTCAGCCGCGCCACGACCTCTTCCACCGCCTTGTCTTCGCCGTAGGTGTTGCCGCGCATTTCCTCGTGGGACTTGATCGGCTCCAAAGCCTGCGCTTCCAGGCCCTTCACGCGCATGTCCCAGAACATCGGGGCGGTGGCGGGATTGTGCTGGCCGGTCTTGTCCAGGCCGACGAACCCGACATTCAAGATGGTGGGGCTGTTGCGCTTCACGAACGGAATCGCATTGGGCGAGCCGAAGCGGCGGCGCTCACCGAGGCCGATACCGTTCACGCCGATGGAAACGTCGCGGTCTTCCGCATAGCCGGCGGAAGGGTGATGGCAGCTCGCGCAAGCGACATCCTTGTTGCCCGACAGAATAGGGTCCCAGAACAGCAATTTGCCGAGCGCGACTTTGTCGGCGCTCAGCGGGTTGTCGGCGGGGTCTTTCACGCTCTGCGGCAGGGCGGAAAAAACGTTTTGGCTTTGGCTTTCCGCGATGGGGAAAAGCAGCAGGAAAGCGGCCGCGAATCCTCTCAAAGCAAGGGCGGAAGTCTTTTCCATGGCCGGAAAACCTATAGGTCCTTGGTAGGCATCTCAAGAAAACGGGACGTCATAAATGCGTGTTTGGCCCTTGTGGCCACACAAAAAACCGCCCTTTCCTTCGGCGAAGAGGGAAAGGGCGGCTTAGGCTTCAATCGGGTTCGCTACCGGGCGGCAGCCTGTTTCCTGCCGTCGTCGATGCTGACGCGCATGATGTGGTTGGTGCTGCTCTGATGGATGAGCAGATCGCCAATGGGCGTCTTGCGCATATGGCGCACGATACCGGCATAGACGTTGCCGGACTGGATCGGCCAAGACTGGAACTTCTCCGTCTTGGGATCGAAGCGCACCAGCATGTCGGGCCGCTTGCCGGATTCATTGTACCAGATCACGTCGTTGATGATCTCGAAGCCGTAGGGGCTCGATTGCGGTCCGCTCGGCGAGGCCCATTCCTTGGTCGCGCCGGTCTTGGGGTCCATGCGGCCGACGGTGCCGAGCAGCGAATTGCCGTACCAGATCATGCCGTCGCTGGCGAAAGCGAAGCGCCGGACGCCCGAACCCGCGGGCAGCTTGAATTCCTGGACCGCCATGGTCGCCGGATCGACGCGGTAGATGCAATTGCTCTCGGAGCACGACATCCAAGGCACGCCCGCGCTATCGATGCGCACGTCGTATGGATTCGAGTCGGCCCGGACCTTGACGAGCTTCACTTCGCCGGTCTTGGGATCGAGCTTGCCGATCATTTGCGAGTTCTGCACCGTGAACCACAGAACGCCGTTGGGGGCGAACTGCGCGGTGTGCGGGTCCTTCGCCGCCGGGTCCGGCATCGGATAGACCTTGATGTCGCCGGACTTCACGTCGATCCGGCCAACCGTGCCGTTGCCATTGCCCGTGTACCAGATATTGCCTTGCGCATCGGGCGTGATGCTGTGCGGCTTCGCGCCGGCCGGAAGAGCAAATTCCTTCATCGCGCCGGTCTTGGGATCGAGGCGTCCGACGACATTGCCGAACTGGCCGTTCCACCAGATCATGCCGTCCTGCGTCATCACCGGATCGCGCGAGCGCTGACCGAGCGTCGGCACTTTCCATTGCTGGATCGAAATTTTGACCGGCCCCGCGACGGGCGTGGACGCGCGCCGGGTATTGGGCGGGAAAGTGGTGGCGAGATAGTTGACGATGGTGTCGCGATCCTGCGGCGCTGCCGACAGATCGATCATGTTGCCGATCAATTCCTGCCAATGCGCGCGGCTATAGCCGGAGCTGTTGAGGATCTGGTTGACGTTATGACATTGCGTGCAGACCTGCTGGACCTGGGCTCTGCCCGGGCCGTCCGGCAGCGTCGGGGCCGGCGCCGCTTGCACCGCCACGGGAATCATCACGCAAATCGATGCAGCCAAGCTTGTCATCAGTCTGGACATGGAGATTCTCCTCAATCCGTGGTTTGCCCGTGGCCTCGCATCCGCACGGGCTCGATGACGGCAAATTTAAAGCAAGGCTCCCGCCGGTCCCAGCGCGGGGACCGGCGGATAGCGCAATGTTTACCGGCGAAACCGGGCTTTCGGCCTAGCGCCTGCGGCCGGCGATCCAAACCGAGTGAATCTGCCGCGTATTGCGGATGTCGGTCAGAGGATTGGCGTTCAGGATAAGAAGGTCCGCCGCCTTGCCTTGCGCCAGCGTTCCCAGAGTGTCGAGCTTCATGATGCGGGCGGCGTCGCCGGTCGCGGCCCTAATTACCTGCATCGGCGTCAGACCGGCCTGGACCATCATCTCCATCTCCACATGCTCGAAATAGCCCGGCCAGCGGCCGAGATCGTTGGGAGAGGCGGTGTCGGTCCCAAGGCCGATCGGGATGCCGGCATCGGCGAGGCGCTTCAGATTGCGATTGGCCTGCAGCAGCGCCTTCTTGATGTTCTGCGCGCCGGCGCTATTGCGGGTATCGGCCTGGAGTTTCGGGTCCTTCAGAATGTCGACCTCGGTCTGATAGCGGTACAGGCCCTTGCGGAAGAACGGCTCCTGCCAGAATGCCGGCTCGGTTTCATAGATGAACACCGAGAGGTCGCGCGTCAGCGTCGGCACATAGGCGACGTTGTTGCGCTTCATCATGTCGATCAGCGCCTGGTCCACGTCCTGATCGCGCACGCTATGGACGATGTAATTGGTGCCCTTCTCGATCGCCAGCTTTGCGTCCTTCAGGAAATAGACATGCACGGCGGTCGTAAGATTGTGCTTCTTCGCCTCATCGACCAGCGCGCCATAGGTGTCTGGCGTCATGTCGTCGGCGCGGCCATTGATATGGTATTTGATGAGGTCGGCCTTCGCCGCCGCGAGGCGCGCGACGCTGGCGCGGGCCTCCGCCGGTGTCTTGCCGATCGCATTCATGCCGGCCGTGATCAGCCGTGTGCGGTCGAGCGTTCCGGTCCGCTGCGCGTCGCGGATGCGGAAGCCTTCGGCCTCGTCCACCAGCGTGGACGAGCCCAGGCTGACGACGGCGGTGACGCCGTAATCCGCATAGGCCTGGAGCACCTGCATCATGTGCTCGCGCATCGGCAGCCTGGTGTTGTCATCGACCGTCACATGCCCGTGCGCATTGATGAGGCCGGGAAGGATGGTCTTTCCCGACATGTCGACCCGTTGGGCGCCGGCGGGGATCGTCACCGAAGCCGCCGGGCCGACCGCGGCGATGCGGCCGTTGGTCATGACCAATGTGGCGTTCTCGATGGGAGCGCGGCCCGTGCCGTCGATCACGCGTGCGCCGGTCAGCGCAATCACCCCATTGGCTTGGGATTGTGCTTGCGAGGATGGAAATGCAAGGCCCGCCGCAATGAGAGCCGCGCCCGCGAGAAGCGTCCGCCGTGTTGCCATGCCGATCATCGTGTTCCTCCCAGTTATCCTGCCCGCGCCCACTCTATTGCGTTTTGCCAGCGCCCTACAAGAAACCGACCCAGG
>SHWE01000042.1 GCA_009693985.1 Alphaproteobacteria bacterium
CTTCGATACGGTCCTTGGCGTCGATTTCGACCACTTCGAAACCTTCTTCGCGCAGCGCCTTGGCGCAGCCCTTCCCGGAGGAAAAGCTGACCTCGCGTTCGGCCGAACGCCCGCCCATCAAAACCGCCACGCGCTTGAAGGCCGTCATTGCGGCCTCCCCAGGCGCTTGATTTCCCATTCGAGCTGCACGCCGGACTTCGCCTTGACGCGGGCGCGAACCTCTTCGCCCAGCGCCTCGATGTCGGCGGCCGTCGCGTCGCCATTATTGATGAGGAAGTTGCAATGCTTCTCGGAGACCTGCGCGGCACCGTGGGCAAGTCCGCGGCAACCCGCTTCGTCGATCAATTGCCAAGCCTTGTGGCCGGGCGGGTTGGTGAAAGTCGAGCCGCCGGTCTTGCTGCGGATCGGCTGGGCGGCTTCGCGCTGGGCGACGAGCGATTCCATGCGGGCGCGGATGGCGTCGGGCGCATCGGCAACGCCTTCGAACACAGCGTCTATATAGATGAGACCTTCCGGGGCCGAATGACGATAGCGGAACGCCATGTCGGCGGGGGTGAGCGTGACAAGCTGGCCTTTTCCATTGACGGCGCGGGCTTCGATGAAGATGTCCTTCATCTCGCGCCCATAGCAGCCGGCGTTCATGCGTAGCGCGCCGCCGATAGTGCCGGGGATGCCGCGCAGGAATTCGAGGCCGCCGATCCCGGCATCAGCGGCGGCACGCGCGACGGCGGCATCGAGCGCGGCAGCGCCGGCTCTGATCCGCGTATCGCCGATGCGGTCCACCTTGCCGAACGCGGCGGGCAGGCGAATGACCACGCCCGCAATGCCGCCGTCGCGAATAAGCATGTTGGAACCGACGCCGATCATCGTCACCAGAAGGTCGGCGGGCTTCGATGCCATGAAGGCACAAAGGTCTTCGACATCGACAGGGCGGAAGAGAATGTCCGCCGCACCGCCGGCGCGGTACCAGACGAGGTCCTTGAGCGGCGCGTTCTCAGCATAGGCGCCACGGACTTTCGGGAGCGGGCGGTCGATCAGCGCCATCATGGCCTCGCCCCCCGTTCCTTCAGCGCCGCTTCCAGCCCCGCGGCCCAGCCGGTGATCGAGCCCGCGCCAAGGCAAACGATGGCGCCGCCCGGCTTGGCGAGCTTGGCAATGACGCCCGGCAAATCTTCCGCGCCCTCGATGATGAGCACATGCTTATGGCCGTGCGCGCGCAGGCCTTCCGCGAAACTATCGCGGTCGATGCCGTCGATCGGCTGCTCGCCCGCGGCGTAGACGGGCGTGACGATGGCAGTGTCCGCGCCGTTCAGCGAGGTGCAGAATTGTTCGAACAGATCGCGCAGCCGCGTATAGCGATGGGGCTGCACGATGGCGATGACGGGGCCGGTGAAAGCCTGGCGGGCCGCCTTCAGCACGGCGGCGATCTCGACCGGATGATGGCCGTAATCGTCGATGATGGCGGCGCCGTTCCATTCACCGACGCGGGTGAAGCGCCTTTTGACGCCGGCGAAATTCTTCAGCGCCTTGCGGATGTCGTCGCCAGACACACCCAGCTCGCGCGCCACCGTGATGGCGGCGATGGCGTTGGAGACATTGTGCTCGCCCGGCATCGGCAGCGTGAGATCGGCCAGTGTCGTTTCGGTGCCCTTGCGGCGGTCATGGAAGACGGCGTCGAAATGCGATTCCCCTTCCGAGAACGACGCGTTGATGACACGCACGTCGGCCTGCGGGCTGAAACCATAGGTGACGATGCGGCGGTCGCGGATGCGCGCGACCATCGCCTGCACTTCGGGATGGTCGATGCACGCCACCGCGAAACCGTAGAACGGCAGCGTCTCGACGAAATTCTGGAAGGCGGCCTTCACCTTTTCGAAGTCGCCATAATGATCGAGATGTTCGGGATCGATATTGGTGACGATGGCAATTGTCGCAGGCAGGCGCAGGAAGGTGCCGTCGGATTCATCGGCCTCGACCACGACCCAATCGCCGGCGCCGATCCGCGCATTGGTGCCATAGGCATTGATGATGCCGCCATTGACCACCGTCGGGTCGAGCCCGCCGCCATCGAGCAGCGCCGCCACCATCGTCGTGGTCGTCGTCTTGCCGTGCGTTCCGGCAATGGCGACGCAGCGTTTCAGCCGCATCAGCTCGGCCAGCATTTCGGCGCGCCGCACGATGGGAAGATGCGCCGCCCGTGCCGCCGCCAGTTCCGGATTGTCGGATTTCACGGCCGTGGAATAGACGACGACTTGCGCGTCGCCGAGATTCTCGGCGCGCTGGCCGATGGCGACGGGGATGCCGAGCGTGCGCAGGCGTTTGACATTGGCGCTCTCGGCGGCGTCCGAGCCCTGGACCTTATAGCCGAGATTGCACATCACCTCGGCGATGCCGCTCATGCCGATACCGCCGATGCCGATGAAATGGATGGCGCCGATGCTGAGCGGCACGCGCGTCTGGGACCCTTTCATCGCGGCGCTCATGTGAGATGCTCCGCGAGATCGGCGAGGCGTTCGGCCGCATCGGCGCGGCCAAGGCCGCGCGCGGCAGCGGCGCGGGCGGTCAATTCCGCAGGGTTCGCGAGGATGGCTTCGACCATGCGGGCGAGTTGCCCCGGATCGAGCGCGCCCTGACGAACGACCCAGGCGGCGCCCGCGCGCTCCAGCACGTCGGCATTGGCGGCCTGGTGATCGTCCATGGCGTGGGGATAGGGAACCAGGATCGCGGGCCGTCCGATCACCGTCAATTCAGCCAAGGTCGAGGCGCCGCTCCTCGCGATGACAAGATGAGACGCCGCCATGCGGGCGGGGAGATCGGTGAAGAATTTTCCGACCTCCGCCTTCACGCCCGACGCGCGATAGGATTCGTCTACCATCGCCACATCGGCCTCGCGGCATTGCTGCGTCACTTCGAGGCGGGCACGGATGGCAGACGGCAATTGCGCCAGCGCCGCCGGCACGATTTCCGACAGTGCGCGCGCGCCCTGGCTCCCGCCAAAGATGAGAATCCGGATCGGGCCGTTGGCGCCCGGCGGTACATAGTCGGCAGATCTGAGCGCGGCCGCTTCGGGGCGAACCGGATTGCCGGTGAAGACGATGTGCGAGGAATCCTTGGGCGCGAAACGGACGAAAGGAAAATTGGCGGCAATCCTGCTGACGCGCGGCGCCAGCAAGCGGTTGACGCGGCCTAGCACGGCATTCTGTTCGACGAGGGCGGCAGGCACGCGCGCGAAAGAAGCGGCGATCATCACAGGCAGACTCGGGTAGCCGCCGAAACCGACCACAGCGCGCGGGCGCAAATTCATCAGCTTCATCAGCGCGGAGGCGACACCAAGCCCGATCACACCCATCGCCAAAACGCGCCCGATGGGCGAACGCCCGGCGAAGCTTGCCGCCGGAACGGTCGCGATCTCGGCACCGGGGAAAGATTTCCCGAGATTGTGTCCGCGCCTGTCGGTCATCACCACAACGCGCTTGCCGCGCCGCATCAGCTCGCTCGCCAGCGCCTGCGCCGGGAAAAGATGACCGCCGGTGCCGCCGGCCGCGAGCACGAAGGTGCCGCTCATGCCGTCACCTCGTCGGGCAATTGCGGGCGCTGTCGCGTCAGTCCCAATGCGAAGCCGAGCGTCAGGGCCACCGCGAACAAGGACGAGCCGCCATAGGAGATCAGCGGTAGCGTCATGCCCTTTGCGGGCAGAAGCGACAGCGACACGCCCATATTGATGAAAGCCTGGAAGCCGACGACGAGCGCAAGCCCCGCGCCCGCCAATTGCACGAAGGGATCGCGGGCGCGCGCGGACCGCAGCAACAGGCGGATCGTCACCACGCCGAACAGGACGGCGATCAGAATGCACAGCGCGACGCCGAATTCCTCGCCCGCCACCGCGAAGATGAAATCGGTATGCGCATCAGGTAGCCGGTATTTGATGGTGCCGGAACCCGGGCCGACGCCCGCGATGCCGCCCGCCTCGAACGCCTTCAATGCGAGGCCTGTCTGATAGCCGGGGCCGTCGACGACGAATTGGGTGATGCGTTCGCGCACATGGGGATGCAAGGCATAGGCAAGGACGCCAAGTCCGGCGCCCGCGCCGCCCAATGCCGCGACCCAGAAATAATGCAAGCCGCCGAAGAACAGCATGGCGACGCACAGCACGGTCAGCAACGCCGTCTGCCCGACATCGGGCTGCATCAGCAGAATTCCGACGCAAGGCACCAGCAGCCCGATGGTCCACAATTCGCCCGGAAAGCCGCGGCGCAATTTGTCGGCCAGGAACGCCGCCGCCAGCACGGCGAAAGCGGGCTTCAGGAATTCCGACGGTTCGAGCTTGAGCCCGTTGAAATCGAGCCAACGATAGGCGCCGTTCACGTCCTCGCCGATCAGGATCGCGAGCGCAGCCCCGATCAGCGCGAGGCCGAATACGAGCGCCGCCAACGCGCGGGTTTCCCGATATCCCAGCAGCGAGGCGCCGATCAGGATACCCGCCGCGGTCGTGGCGAAAACGAGTTGCTTCACCGCATAGGAGAAATTGCCTGCCGCTGCGGCATTGCCGGTCGCCGCCGGACTGGCGGCGAAAGCCAGAATGAGACCGATTGCCATCAGGGTCAGCGTGGCGACAAGCGCGACGCGATCAACCGTCCACCACCAGCGCGCAAAGCACGAATTGTCGGCGCGAGACAGCATCATGCGCTCGCTCCAGATTTTTGCGACGGTGCTTCGGCGGCGATCAGCGCGCGCGTCAGCTCTCGGAACATATCGCCGCGCTGTTCGTAATCGCGGAACTGATCGAAGGAGGCGCAAGCCGGTGACAGCAGCACGACGGCGTCGGCGCAGCCACTCGCGCGCGCATCGGCGTAGGCGGCGGTCAGCGCGCGATCGAGCGTACCCGCTTGCACGGAGTCGACCTTGCCTTCAAGCGTATGACCGAAACTGCGCGCCGCTTCGCCGATCAGATAGGCGCGGCGCATGCGCGGGAAATAGGGAGCGAGATCTTCGATGCCGCCCTCCTTGGGCTTGCCGCCGGCGATCCAGAAAATATCGGGAAAGCAGGCGAGCGCGCGGGCCGCGGCGTCCGCATTGGTCGCTTTGGAATCGTTGACGAGGCGGACATTGCCGAGACGCCCGACCTCTTCGATGCGGTGCGCGAGGCCCGGGAACCGCGCGATCGCAGGAACGACGGCGCGGATATCGCCGACAAGGCGCTTCACCGCCGCATAGGCGAGCGCCGCATTCTGCCAATTATGGGCGCCCGGAATGCGCGTCGCGGAATTGAGGTCGCCCATCTGAGTCGCGGGCTGATCCCAGGAATCGTAAAGCCTGCCGTCGATGACGAAGACGCCGCGCCCGAGCACCTTGCCGACGGAAACCGCCACCGCGTTGGAGCCGCGCGCCGCCGCCAGCCGCGTATAGATCGCCGCCGAAAGGGGATCGTCGACACCGATGGCGACATGGCCGTCGGACGCTGTGCGGGTCAGCAGCGCTTCCTTCACCGCCGCGTAGCCGGCCATCGTGCCGTGGCGGTCGATATGGTCGGGCGAGAGATTGGTAAGCAGCGCCACGTCGGGCACGAGGTTTGGCGAGAGATCGACCTGATAGGACGACACTTCCAGCACGTAAACCGTCTTGGCCCGAGGAGGCGCAAGATCGAGCGCAGACTTGCCGATATTGCCGCCGACCTGGGCGTCGAAGCCGAGCGTTTGCAGGATGTGGCCGATCAGCGCCGTCGTGGTGGATTTGCCGTTGGTGCCGGTGATGGCGATGATGGGCGCCGAACCCCTGGCGCTGCTGTCGGGACGAATGGCGCGCGCGAACAAATCCATGTCGCCGATAATCTGTGCGCCGGCGCTTTTGGCGAGGCGCACCACCGGATGCGGTTCGGGATGGGTGAGCGGTATGCCGGGACTCAGCACCAGCGCTTCCACGTCCATCCACGGCCAACGCTCCGGCACTTCTAGCGTCACGCCTTCCTTTACGGCGGCCAGGCGCGAGGCTTCGCGGTCGTCCCAGGCGAACACGCGGGCGCCGCCTTCCTTCAGCGCGCGCACCGACGAGAGCCCGGATCGCGCCAATCCGAAGACGCCCACGGCTTTGCCTTTGAAGCACTCGACCGCGATCATGCCTGCCTCAGCGCAGTTTCAACGTCGAAAGGCCGATCAGCGCGAGAACCACGGCGATGATCCAGAAGCGGATCACGATGGTCGGCTCGCGCCAGCCGAGCTGTTCGAAATGATGGTGGATGGGCGCCATGCGAAAGACACGGCGGCCGGTCGTCTTGAAGGAGATTACCTGCACCATGACGGAGACCGCTTCCATCACGAACAACCCGCCGACAATAGCGAGCACGATCTCGTGCTTCACCGCCACCGCCGTCGCGCCGAGCACGCCGCCCAGCGAGAGCGAACCGGTATCGCCCATGAACACCATCGCAGGCGGCGCGTTGTACCAGAGGAAGCCGAGGCCGGCGCCGATCACGGCGCCTAGAAGAATCGCGAGCTCGCCGGTGCCCGGCACGTAATTGATCTGAAGATAATCGGCGAAGCGCACATTGCCGACCAGATAGGCGATCATCAGAAAGCTTGCCGCCGCAATCATCACCGGCACGATGGCAAGGCCATCGAGACCGTCGGTCAGATTGACAGCATTGGATGAGCCGACCACGACAAAGGCCCCGAAGATCACGAAGGCCCACCCCATCTGCAACAGCACGCCCTTGAGGAACGGCAAAGCCAGTGCGCCCGTCAGCGGGGGCATCTGCAATTGCATCAGCGAAGCAACCGCGACGCCGGCAACGATGAACTGAACGACGAGCTTGAAACGTGCGCTGACGCCGCTCGACGTGTGCCGCCGCACCTTCTTATAGTCGTCGAGGAAACCGAGGAGGCCGAAGGCGAGCGTGACTAGCAGCACGACCCAGACATACATGTTGGAAAGATCGGCCCATAGCAGCGTCGACAGCACCAGCGACAGCAGGATCAAGAGACCGCCCATGGTCGGCGTGCCCTGTTTTTCGACGATGTGGCGCTGCGGGCCGTCGCTGCGGATCGGCTGGCCTTTGCCCTGATTGTCCTTGAGCCAGCGGATGAGCGCGGGGCCGAGGATGAAGCTGATCAGCAGCGCCGTCATCACCGCGCCGCCGGTGCGGAACGAGAGATAACGGAACACGTTGAAGATCTGAATTTGATCCGACAGCGGAACCAGCAAAGAGTATAGCACTTCTTTTCCCCTTACGCCGGCGCGGCGACGCGCGCACGAAGCGCGTCGATGACGACGGACATGCGGCTTCCGAACGAGCCTTTGATGAGCAAAACGTCCCCTGCGCGGACAGAAGCGACGATTTCCGGCGCAAGCGCGGAGGATTTTTCGGCATAGGCGCCGCGGTGGCGTGGCGGCAGTGCTTCCCACAGCGCTTCCATCAGCGACCCGCTGAGGAATACGAGGTCGGCGCGCGCATCGGCGATATCTTTGGCAAGCTGGCGATGCAGTTTCGGGCCTTCGACGCCGAGCTCGAGCATGTCGCCGAGCACGGCGATGCGGCGCCCGCCTTCGCGTGGCGCGGATGCGCCGAGGAGTTGCAAGGCCGCCGCCATGGAGGCCGGGTTGGCGTTGTAGCTCTCATCGATGATGTCGATGCCGGAGAGCGTGAGTCGCGCGCCACGCCCCTTGAGCGCGGTGAAACCTTCCAACCCAGGCGCGGCGTCTTTAACGGAAACGCCCAGCGCGCGTGCGGCAAGAAGAGCCGCGATGGCATTCATCGCGACATGGGTGCCGGCGGCGCCGATGGCGAAGGCGATCTTCTCGCCGCCGATTCCGGCGATGACGTCCTGGCCGTTTGCGGTGCTGCGCGCGAAGACGAGCCGTGCATCGGCGCCATCTCGCGTGCCGAAAGTGAGGATAGTGGAGACACCGAGCGCACGCGCGCGCGCTTCGAGGCGTGGAAATTGCGGATTATCGGCGGGGAGGATGGCAACGCCGCCCGGTTCCAGACCCTCGAATATCTCCGCCTTGGCGTCAGCGATCTTTTCGACGGTGCCGAAATATTCGAGATGGCCGGGCGCGACAATCGTGATGATCGCCACATGCGGGCGCACCTGAGCAACCAGGCTGCGGATTTCTCCCTCATGATTCATGCCGATCTCGAACACGCCGAAGCTTGCATCGCGGCCCATGCGCGCAAGCGATAGCGGCACGCCGAAATGATTGTTGTAGGAAGCGGCCGAGGCCGCGACCGATCCGGCACGGGCGAGCATCAAGCGCAGCATTTCCTTGGTCGTGGTTTTTCCCGCGCTTCCGGTCACCGCGACGATGCGCGCTTTGCTGCGGGCGCGGGCGGCACGGCCCAAAGCTTCGAGACCTTTTTGCGTATCGGCGACGATAAGGAGAGCCGCGTCGGCGGGAACGTCCTGGCTGCGGCGGTTGACCAGCGCGGCAGCGGCGCCCTTCGCCAGCGCGCCGGCGACGAAATCGTGGCCGTCGCGGTTTTCGCCGCTGAGCGCGACGAAGAGATCGCCCGTTTCCAGCGTGCGCGTGTCGATGGAAATGCCAAAGGCGTTCCAATCGCGGGTGGACTTGCCGCCGGTCGCAGCGACCGCCTCCTGGGCGGACCACAGCGTTGCGCGTGCGTTCATGGCGCGCCCTCACGCGCAGGCCGTCCGCCTTGCGCCACAGCCGCCTTCACCGCTTCGTCGCGGTCGGAGAAGGGATAGAAAGTCGAGCCGATGATCTGGGATTGCTCGTGACCTTTGCCCGCTAACACCAGGGCATCGCCCTGCCCCAAGCTTGCGATGCTTGCGCGGACGGCCGCGGCGCGGTCGCCGATTTCGCGCGCACCGGGCGCGCCGGCCAACGCGTCGCGGCGGATGGCGGCGGAATCTTCGGAGCGCGGATTGTCGTCGGTGACGATGACGGCGTCGGCATAGCGCGCGGCCGCCTCGCCCATCAGCGGACGCTTGCCACGATCGCGGTCGCCGCCGCAACCGAAGACGACATGCAGGCGTCCCGTCACATGGGGTCGCAGCGCCTGGAGCACGGTGATAAGCGCATCGGGGGTGTGCGCGTAATCGACATAGATGGGCGCACCATCGCGCGCCGTGGCAACGCGTTCGAGGCGGCCCGGCGCGCCTTTCAAAGTTTGCAGGGCGGCAAACACCTTGTCCACCGGATCGCCGAGACCAAGCGCCAGCCCCGCCGCGACGCAAGCGTTCGACGCCTGGAACAGACCGGCCAGCGGCAGCGCCACCCGATATTCCTGGTTCAAATAGCGGATGGTAAGGTCCTGCCCGCCTTCATGGGGAACTTGCTCGGCGATGCGCAAGCCTTCGGCGCGCAATCCCACCGTCAGAAGCCGCAATTTCCGCCGCGCGGCTGCCGCAACGAAATCGCCGGCGTGGTCGGCATCGGTATTGACCACCGCGACGCCGCCATTTTTCACCAGCGCATCGAACAGGCGCAGCTTCGCGTTCAAATAATGCGCGAAGTCAGCATGGTAATCCATGTGGTCGCGCGTGATGTTGGTGAAACCGGCGGCGGCGATGCGCACACCGTCGACGCGGAACTGATCGAGACCGTGGCTCGACGCTTCAAGCGCAAGATGCTCGACGCCTTCCGCCTTCAGCCGCGCCAGCGCCGCATGCAGCACGACGGGATCGGGCGTGGTGTGGCCGAGATCGCTGTGGCCCGACGGCGCATCCACCCCGAGCGTGCCGAGGCTGGCGGCTTTGCGTCCCTGGTGCGTCCATATCTGCCGCACGAAGGAGGCGACCGATGTCTTGCCATTGGTACCGGTGATCGCGGCAATTGTTTCGGGCTGCGCGCCGTAAAATTCGGAGGCGATTTCCGCCAGTTTGAGCCGCGGATTGGGAGCCGGAATGAACCGCACCCCAGCGCTCCTGACAGCCTCTTCCGCATCGGGCGCGCCCAGCACGGCGATGGCGCCGCGTTGCACCGCGTCCTTAATGAAGCGGACGCCGTCGGTCTTGGTACCAGCAAGAGCAGCGAAGAGGAATCCGGGCTTTACCTCGCGGCTGTCGGCCGCGAGACCACGGAATTCCTGCACGCTTTTTGTCATTCTTACCGCCACTCCCAACTTGCCGATCCTCGCGCGCGATTATGGTTTCCTTATGGAAATCTCACGGATTTGCCGCGGCAATTGTGTCGTTTATTTCTATTTCACTGCGCTTGACGCCGAGCAGCGGCGCGACGCGGGCGATGATGCGGCCTGCCGCCGGCGCTGCCGTCCAGCCGCCGGTGGCAAAGCCGAAGCTGCTTTTGTTGCCGCGCGGTTCGTCCATCATCACGAAAACCAGATATTGCGGATCATCGATCGGAAAGACGCCCACGAAGGATGAAATCAACTGGTGGCGGGAATAGGAGCCATTGCTGGGCTTCTCGGCGGTACCTGTCTTGCCGCCAACTCTATAACCCGGTGCGTCGGCTTTGGTGCCCGTGCCGTCGGTAACGACGAGCCGCAAAAGTTCGCGCATGGTCCGGCTGGTTTCCTCGGAGATCACGCGCGTTCCCTGTTGCGGCGTGTCCTGCTTCAGGAAGGTCGGGTGAACGCGCGTACCGCCATTAACAATGCTAGCGGCGGCGGCGGCGAAACCGAGCGGATTGACCGAGATGCCGTGGCCATAGGAGATGGTCACCGCTTCCACCATTTCCCACCGGCGCGGGGTGAGGGGCGATGCCATCTCGGGAAGTTCCGTCTTCAGCGCTTCGAAGAGACCGAGGCTCTGGAGGAAGGGCTGCTGGCGGCGTGGGCCCGAGCGCAGGGCGATCTGCGCGGTGCCGATATTGGAGGATTCGGCGAACACCATGGCGGCGGAGATATCCTCGCCGTGCTTCTCGAAATCGTGGATCTGGAATCTGCCGAGGCGAAGCGGCTTGCCGACGGGGATCGGCTCGTCCAGCGTTATGGTCTTCTCCTCCAGCGCTTCGGCGAAGGCGAAGATCTTGAAGATGGAGCCCAGCTCGTAGACGTCCTGGGTCATGCGGTTGCGGGTGGAGTCGCCAGGCTCGAGCGTGCGCAAATTCGGCTCGTAATCGGGTAGCGAGGCCAGCGCCATCACCTCGCCGGTGTGGATGTTGAGGACGATGCCGCCAGCCGCCTTGGTCTGAAATTCCTTGGCCGCTTCGGCGATCTCATGTTCCAGCACATATTGCACGCGCATGTCGAAGGAGAGCGCGACGGGTGCACCGCCGCCCTTCTGGATGCGCTCGTCGAGGCCAAGCTCTAGGCCCGATACACCCTTGTCGTCGGCATCGACCTGGCCGACGGCGTGCGAGACGATGCGCCCGCTCGGATAATAGCGCTTGTGATCTTCCTCGAAGCTGAGCCCGGGAAGGCCGAGGCGCATCGCCGCGTCGCGCTTGTCGGGGGTGAGACCGCGTTGCACCAGGACATAATTGCGCTTCGCCGCAAAGGTGGATTTGAGACGGGCTTCGTCCGCGCCGGTGATTTCGGAGAGCTGGCGCGCTGCCTCGCCAATGTCCCAAAACGCGGCGGGGCTCGCATAGAGGTCGCTGACGGGAAGATCGCGCGCGATCAGCACGCCATTGCGATCGACGAGATCGGCGCGCGAGGCGCGGGCGCGCTCGGCGAGGCTGGAAATCGCGGCGGGATCGGCGAACACCATCACTTCGACGAGGCGCGCGCTGACAAGGGCGAAGCAGGCGGCGCAGAGAAAGGCCGCCAGCACGATGCGGCCGCGAACGAGAGCCTGAGCCGCCGGCCGCGCCTCCATCGCCTTATGTTCCCGTCTTCAAGGCGGCGAAAACCGCGTCGGTGGGCGTTTCGGCGGGCGTGGGCACCGCTTGAGGCGCGGGCACCACCGTATTGGCATTGCGGAAGGCGCCTTCCGGCACCAGCGGCGGATTCTTCGGCGGCAATTGCGTCAGCGAGGAAAGCTCGACGGCGGGCGCGTCGGAAAGGTCGAGGTGGCGCGAGGCCAGCGCCTGGATGCGGGCGGGCTGCGTCACCTTCGCCCATTCGGCGCCGAGCACGGTGATCGCGTCGCTCTCGAATTGAATCGAGCGCTCGGTGGTGCGCAAATCGGCGGAGGTCACGCGCGCTTCCTCGGCGATGTGGTAGAGGCCGAGACAGACGAGACCGGTAAGCGCAATGAAGGCGATGTTGAGCGTACGGATCATACGAGCTCTCCACTCACATTCGGGGATTTCAAGGTTTGTGTCGTGCGTTCGGCGCCACGCAACCGAGCCGAACGCGCGCGCGGATTGATACGCATTTCGGCGGCGCTGGGCAGACGCGGATTTTTTCCGATCAGCCGGAAGCTCGGCGGCGGGCCGGGCGCGCGCGCAGGACTGTGTCGCGACCCGGCGGGCTTGCGGCCCGAACGTTCGGTGAGAAAACGCTTGACGATGCGGTCTTCCAGCGAATGGAAAGCGACGATGGCGAGGCGGCCGGCGGGCTTCAGCATGCGTGTGGCGGCTTCAAGTCCGGTTTCGAGTTCGCCAAGCTCATCGTTCACCGCGATACGCAAGCCTTGGAAGGTGCGCGTCGCGGGATGGATGCGTTGCCCCGGAGGCCGGCCGATCGTGCGGGCGACGATGTCTGCGAGCTCGCTCGTGCGGGTGAGCGGGCGCGCGACAACAAGGGCGCGGGCGATGCTGCGAGCGCGGTTCTCCTCGCCATAGCGGTGGATGATGCCGGCAAGTTCGGCTTCGGAGAGCGTATTGACGAGGTCCGCCGCGGTCTGTCCTTCGCGGTCGTTCATGCGCATGTCGAGCGGGCCGTCATTGCTGAAAGAAAAACCGCGTGAGGCTTCGTCGAATTGGAACGAGGAGACGCCGAGATCGAGGGCGACGCCGTCGGCTTGCGTCACGCCGCGCGCGCCAAGCAGCGAATCCATTTCGGAGAAGCGGCCATGGATCAAAGTCAGCCGGCCCCGAAAGCGTTCGGCGAGCGGAGCCCCGCGCGCAATCGCCGCCGCGTCGCGGTCGATGCCGAAAACCGTGCAGCGCGCGCGTTGCAGCAACGCCGCCGAATAACCGCCACCGCCGAATGTGCCGTCGACGTAGATCGCGTCGTCGCGCGGAGCCAGCACGTCCATCACTTCTTCCAGCATCACGGGAACATGACTGCTCATGCCGCACCGCTATTGCGGATGGCGAGGGCACGCGCCGTGCGTTCTTTCTGAATCGGCTCAAACCGCGCCGGATCCCATATCTGGAATTTGCGGTCGAGGCCGATGAACGTCATGCGCTCGGTGATGCCAGCATGCGCGAGAAATTCGTCGGGCAGACGCACGCGTCCCTCATCGTCGAAATTCAGGAACTGCGTGTTGCCGAGTACGGCTTGCGCTTCGATGTCGTGATCGGCGCTGAACAACGGATCGTGCTTGCGCAACCGCTCCTGGAAATCGGCGAGCAAGGTTTCACCGAACGCTTCAAGCGCCGGCGCGACGAAGGAGGGAATGCAATAGACGCCGCGCAAATTTTGCTGCGCGAGAATTTGGCGGAAGGGCGCGGGAATGCTGACGCGACCCTTGGCGTCGAGCTTGCTGACGATGGTGGAAACGAATGGCTGCACGACTGGCGCTTGCGCCCCCTCGCCCTTGCGCCCCGAAGACCCTCCCGCAAAAGGTCTTTTCGCTCAGCGGCGACGCATGGGATTTCATGGGATAGCATGGGAAAGCGCACACGGTCAATGGAAAGAGTGCAGGAGTATTATGGACTTGCCTATGATCGACTGCACCACATCTGGGTTTCCCTTTGCCGTCACCCCCAATTCGACTGGAACGAAACGACAACAGCGTAAATGTATAGTAATCGCGGTAAACAAACCCCTAACAACATAGTTCTATATTTGTTCTTTACGTGCGTCGCGGCGCATCCGGCGCCATGCTGGGCGCAATGAACGAAGCCACGCCCACCGCCCCCTGGTATTTGCGGATCCCGCCGCCGATCTGGACCTTCGCGCTGCTCGCCCTCGCCTATGGATTGCAGAGCTCATTCGATTGGGCGGCGGCCGTCTACACGCGCTCGCCGCTATTCGCGATTCTGCTTAGCGTCTTCGGCCTAGCGCTCACCGTCTGGGGCGAACGTCAGTTCGCCGCCGTGGGGACGGAGATTCTTCCCGCCTCGCCCGCCAACAAGGTTCTGGTGACAAGCGGCCCGTTCCGCTTCACCAGAAACCCCATGTATTTTGGGCTTATAACGGTGACGGCGGGGATCGCGCTCTATTTCGGAACGGCGCCGTTTTTCGCCGTGCCCGTGCTTCTGTTCCTGCTGGTGAACTTCCTCTTCATCCCCTTCGAGGAGGCGAAGATGCAGCGCCAACACGGTGCTTCGTATACGGAGTATCGCGCCCGGGTCCGGCGCTGGCTGTAAGAAATGCGTCAGATGGCCTGTAAGCCGGGTTCTGTCCTTCATTGCTGAAGGGATGGCCATTCCTCTGGGACGTTCGTTACCGAACGCCTCACGCGACCTACCCGGACGGCTATCCGAAAACGGATTACGTGCCATCCCTATTTGGTCTTGCTCCCGGTGGGGCTTGCCTAGCCGCCTTCGTTACCGAAGGCGCGGTGCGCTCTTACCGCACCATTTCAACCTTGCCGCGGCTTTAGGCCGGTAGGCGGTGTCATTTCTGTGGCGCTATCCCTGGAGTTGCCTCCGCCGGACATTATCCGGCACCGTGTTTTCGTGGAGCCCGGACTTTCCTCCAGCCATCCTTGCGAATGACCAGCGGCCATCCGGCCATCTGACGCAAGGATAGAATAGTTGCGGGACGGTGCCGGCGATAGCCACAAAAGACTTCGCCCGCGCCACCCTTTCGGATAGCGCGGGCGATTAAGACGTAAAACGACGAAGCGCTTAACGAGCAGCCGTGCCCGGAGCGCCGGTCGACGGCGCCGGCAACGACGCCGTATAGGCGGCGAGGTTCAGGATGTCGTCATTGTTCAGTTTGACGGCGACGGCGCGCATGATTTCGTTCATGTCGCCCTTACGCGCGCCTTGGCGGAAGTCGTTGATTTGCCGCGCCAGATATCTCGGCGAACGGGCCGCGAGAGCGGGAACCGAACCGACACCATTCAGATCGTCGCCATGGCACACCGTGCAAGCGGTGGTCTTGCCGCCGCCCGTGGTGGCAAGGGCCTTGCCCTTCGCCACGGAGCCACGCGGCACATAGGCGATGAACATGCCGCGCGGATTGCGCAGCACTTCGGTCTGCTGTGCGTTCTCGGGCGTTTCGACGATGCGGTTGCCGAGCGGCTCGGTGCCGGCATTGGCGCCTTCGAGCGGAACCCAGAGACCCGCCTGGCTGCGAACCTTCGGAGCCGTATCGCTTTCGACGACCTTGATCCACGGCGTCCACGTCATGGAGGCGAAATAGGCCGCAGTTTCTTCAATTTCCGCGTCCGTCATCGCCTTCGTGAAGCCGACCATCACCTGCGTGTTGTTCTTGCGGCGCTCCGAGCTGGCGCGCAGATCGTTCTTCATATTTTGCATGGTGCGGACCATGTATTCTTTATTCAAGCCTTGCGGGCTGGCGTTTTCCGCGCGTCCCTTGCCGTTCGGATAGTGGCAGAGCGAGCAGGCGATGATGCCGCGCGCGTTGTCGCCTTCGGCGACGAGCTTGGGCATGTTCGGATGGTCGCCGGGGAACCAGTCGGCCGGCGCGATGCGGGTCGGCGTCTCGTTGTTGAGACGGCCGCGAACCTGATTGAAGGTGAACTGCTTTTCGGAGCCCTGCAGGGTCAGCATTTTGCCATCGTCCATCACAGGCGCGGGCGGCGGCGAACCCGGCGGCGGCGCCGGCGGAATGGCATAGGCCCAAGTCGGCTCTTGCGGCGTGGCGGGCGCTGCTGCAGGCGCCTGCGCGGCGGCATGCATCATGCTCATGGCCGTACCCAACAGAATTGCTGCTCCAAGCACTTTCTTCATCGGTATTACTCCCCAAGGAAACATTCCCAAGCAATCTGCCATAACCGCCGGCTCGGAGCCAGCGCGATCACGGAATTATTGGCCTTTTTCGGCAAGCAGTGCAGCAAGGATACGGGAACATTCCTCATCGGCCATGCCGTCGATTTTTGCCGGACGGAAATGGCGCTGGAAGGCGGAAATCACGGTCTCCGTGGGCACATCCATATCGGGTTTGAGCCCATAGCCGAACATTTGCAAACCATTCTCAAAAGGAATGGTGAGTCGAAGCTTGCGCGTCTGCGGCCACAGGCCGACGCCTTCCAGCGCCAAAGCGCCCCAAGGGAACAACTCGCCCGGATCAATTTTCCGCGCGGGCGCCACGTCGGAATGACCGAGTACGCGTTCGGGCGGGATCGACCGGCGTCCCACAATGTCCCTTGTGAGTCGGAGCACCGCTTCCACCTGCGCGCCGGGAAAGGAGCGGTAGCCGAACTCGTGGCCGGGATTGACGACCTCGATGCCGATGGAACGTCCATTGATGTCGCGCGCGCCGGCCCAATAGGACACGCCCGCATGAAAGGCGCGGTACTCCTCCGGCACATGGGTGAAGATCGTGCCGTCTTCATCGACCGTATAATGGGAGCTGACGCGCGCCGCCGGATCGCACAGGCGTTGCACCGCGGCAGCGCCCGTCTCCATGCCGGTATAGTGCAGAAGCAGAATGTCGAGCGGCGTGCCGGACGGCCGCGCGTCGAAATTGGGCGAAGGGCAATCGACGAAGCTAAGCGCCATCAGAGGACCATTCCGGAGCGCAGCGCTGCGCTGGTTTTTGGCCTACTCCTCCTCCCCCCGGGGTTAGAAGAGTGAAGCTCTTGCGTGTGCTTCGTTTTACCCTCGAGAGGAGGGCAAAATTCCGGTGCAATAGAGGTGCAATTACGGGGCATGCAGCGCAACGCTCCTCCGCGCTTTCGTTTCGACTGTGAATATGGGGAGAGCCGTCCATTCCGGCAACAGCGCCCCTCAAGCAAGCTCGGGTCTTGGTCGCATAGGTGCGAAGGTCTAAGATCGGCCTTGGTCCTGCCAAGGGAGGGCCAGACGAGAAGGCTTGCGGCCTGCATCGTTGCACTCATAGCTCCACTGCCCGTTTGGGCGGCGGACTGCCAGCACGATATTATCCACCGCGTAACGCGCATGAGTCCGGGCACGGCGCCCTATATCATCGCAGCCGTCCCTATCGTCGAGATTGCCTCCGGAAAACGCTTCGTCGTCCTCGACGGCACGCTGCTCGATCGTCACCCCTGGCGGGCCGGCGACAAGATATCGCTCTGCATCGACGAGAAATGGCCGAACTTCATCGCCGTCACCAATCTGAGCCAGAGCAGCGTTCTCTATTTCTTGATGTCGCAGTACTGACGCTTCACACGCCCCCGGCCGGTTCGAAGACTCGCCGCGTACGCATCAGCACGATGCCGACACCGGCCAGCGTCATCAGCGATCCGACCACGATCAGCGGCGTGAACGGCTCGCCCAGGATCAGCACCCCGCCGAGCACGCCGATGGCGGGGCCGAGCAGCAGCACCGAACCGACCAGCGACACGTCGTAATTCTGCAAGAGTATGTAATAGCCGGTATGCCCGATCAGGCTCGAGATCAGCACGCTGTAGGCGAGCGCGGCCCATGCCTGCCATGGCGCAGCAAGCGCGCTCTGCACCTGCCCGCTCTCCAGCACGAAGCTCGCGAGCAACAAAGCCGGGGCGCCAATGGCCGCCATCCAGGCCTGCATGACGAAAACCGGTACGCCCTGGATCCGCCGCAACAGCACCGTGCCGATGCCCATGGCGATCGCATCCAGCACCATGATGAACACGCCGAACGGATGCGCGGCCACGCTGGCGTCCGAGCTGAAGACGACGACGCCGCCAAAGGCGATGGCGATGCCGAGCCAGCGCCGCCAATGCACGCGCTCGCCGAGCCAGACAATCGCCAGCAGCACCGAGATCGGCACGTAAAGCTGATTGACGATTGAGATGGTGGAGGCATCTGAAAGCCGCGCGCCGGTGAAGATCAGTCCGAAATGCAGCGCGCCCATGAAGAAGACGGCTGGGATCAGGGCGCCATATTTGCCGGGCGTTGGCCTGAGCCACAGGAAGAGGCACGCGAACACGAAGACGAAGCGCAGGGCCGAGAAGAACACCGGCGGCATATAGGTGACGCCGATCTTCGCCGCGGTCGCGTTAAGCCCCCAGGCGAAGCAGACGGCAAGCGCAAGCAGAAGATGCGGAAGGCGCATGGTGGATTCTTAGACGTTGGCCGCAAAACGGCGGGCGGAAACCTTTAGGACAATCCCCGAAGCATAGCGATGGCGCGGGCTGGCAGCCGCAAGGGGCCATGCCTGCCAGCCACATAAACCATTGTTCGGAAAGAGAAACGACCGGCAATGGTACCCGGTAATGGCGACCGCCTGCTTCGGTTCCAGAAATTTTTGCGCCGCGACGTAAAATTTCATCCTTGGACCGGGGCCTCGGCCGGGGCAAACTCCCTCCCATCCAAGGGAAAGGAGGGCGCCGTGGCTAAGGAATTACAACTTTTCGCGGTTGGTCTCGTCTTTGTATTCCTGGGGGCAATCGTCGTGGGGGTCTTCTAGAAAGAAGAGCGACCGAGGGGATCAAAAGGCCGGAAGCCTCGCTTCCGGCCTTTTCGTTTAGGGCGAGGGCTGTTTCAGCTTTGGGGAGTGTCCATGGGCAGGGCGATGCGGATTTGTTTCATCGGCGACAGCTTCGTCAGCGGCGCCTTCGACGATGAATGTCTGGGATGGGCGGGGCGCATTGCCGCCGCCGCGCGGCGCCGCGGGCACGATGTCAGCCCCTACAATCTCGGCATCCGTGGCGAGTCGTCGTTGCAGATCGCGCGCCGCTGGCGGGCGGAAGCGGAAGTGCGCCAGTCGCCGCAGCAGGAAGGCCGGCTGGTCTTCGAATTCGGCGTCAACGATGCGCGCGAGGTGAACGGCAAGCGGCAATTGGAATTGCCGCAATCGCTGGCCGCCGCGCGGGAGATGCTGTCGGCCGCCTCCGCCTGGAAGCCGACGCTAATGGTCGGCCCACCCTCAGGCGTCGACGAGGCGCGCAATTTGCGGGTCAAGGAATTGTCGGCGAAGACCGGCAAGCTCTGCGCCGAGCTCGGCGTGCCCTATCTGGATTGCTTCACGCACCTGTCGCGCTCGCCGACTTGGCTCGCCGATGTGAAATCGGTCGACGGCACGCATCCCTCCGCCAAGGGTTATGCCGAATGGGCGGCGCTGGTCGATGCCTGGCCGGCCTGGCGGGACTGGCTGCCCTAGATGACCGTCGAAATCCGTCCCTATGCCGAGAGCGATTTCGTGGGCGTCGAGGCGCTCTGGCGCGAAGCCTTTCCGGACGAGCCGCCGCAGAACGCGGCCGCGCTCGCGATTCCGGCGAAGCTCGCAATGCAGCCGGATTTACTGCTGGTGGCAGCGGAGGAGCTGCAGATCGTCGAGTCGATCAATGCGGGTTATGACGGTCATCGCGGCTGGCTCTACAATGTCGCGGTTCTGCAATCGCACCGAAGACGCGGCATCGGCGCGGCGCTGGTGCGGGACGCGGAAAAGCGACTCGCGGCGCTCGGCTGTCCGAAGATCAATCTCCAGGTGCGCACCACGAACGAAGTCGTCGTCGGATTCTACTGGCGCCTCGGCTATGCCATCGAAGAACGTATCAGCATGGGCAAGCGGCTGTAACAACACCACATGTCATGGCCCGACTTGATCGGGCCATCCAGCCGGCGCGTATCTGTGCGCCGACTGAGTCCTTTATCGCCTGGATGGCCCGCTTTTGCGGGCCATGACAGTGCAAGGGGACTAACTACCAATCGCTATTTAGGTCGTCACGAAACGGATGATTCCGGAGGACATCAGCTATTTCAACCTCCAACCGCAATCGCCAAGCAGGCGACAGATGTTCCATTAACTCCAACTGATATTTTAAGAGCTGCCTTCGAAAATCCTCGCCTGAAATTCTATGGTTCATTTCGTATTGCATCGCGATTGAAAAAGTCACGCCTTTGAATATCCAGTAAAGCGAATATCCAGTAAAGCAATTCATCTATATCAACCGTCGTTTGGCGTCTGGTTTCCGTCCCTCTTTCCGCCGTGACAAGATGGTAGGCGCGGTTCACCTCAACGTACTGCCCCTCACTGACGGAATACCATTTTGGCAAGCCTACCGAGTGCAATTTGCTGGTTAGCTCTTCGGCACGCGCTCTAACTTCGCCTATTGTCAGCAGCCGCGTTTTATTCATCCGCCGAGCTACTCCGCCGCTTCCATCTTGGTCGGATTGTAATTGAGAATGGGACCGAGCCAGCGTTCAGCTTGCGTGAGAGTCCAGCCCTTGCGGCGCGCATAATCTTCCACCTGGTCGCGCTCGATCGAGCGCGACCAGGTGGAAGATT
>SHWE01000004.1 GCA_009693985.1 Alphaproteobacteria bacterium
GCTCTCGCTGGCAATTGGGCGGTGCAAGCCGCTGGTGGCTGCACCATAGCCTTGCAACTCTTCGCAGCAACCTTGGAAATCTTGTCTTGCTAAGGGGTGACCCTCACGAATTGTTAGCGCCAATCGCCAAGAAGCTCGGAGCATCCGCGGTTTATTGGAACCGTTGCTACGAGCCGTTCGCCATCGCAAGAGACACAGAGTTGAAGGCTTCGCTGCTGAAGCTAGGCGTCGATGTTCAAAGCTTTAGCGGCGGTCTTCTGCACGAGCCGTGGGAGGTGACCACCGGCAAAGGCGGCCCGTTCAAGGTCTATACCCCGTACTGGCGGGCTAGCCTCGCAAAGTCCGTCGTGTCGCCATTACCCAAAGTGGTCCTGCCTGAGGACAAATTGGCGACGTCGGGGGATCGTTTGGAAGATTGGGATCTACGGCCGATCAAACCCAATTGGGCTGAAGGTTGGGAAAAGCTCTGGACGCCGGGAGAATCTGGCGCGCTCGCGCGGTTAGATGCGTTCCTGAAAAAAGACCTCTCAGGATACCGGGAGTGTAGGGAACGTCCCGATCTTCCTGGCACTTCGCGGCTCTCGCCGCATCTGCATTGGGGAGAGATTTCGCCGCGGCAGATATGGGCCCGCTTGTCGCTGGCGGCGGAAGAGCCGCGGAAACGGGACGGCGCGAACAAATTCTTGAGCGAAATCGGTTGGCGAGAGTTTGCCTATCACCTCATCTACCATTTCCCGTCACTACCTGAGCGCAACTGGCGGCAGGCTTTCGATGCGTATCCGTGGCGGGACAGCGCCGCCGATCTCAAGTCATGGCAACAGGGCCGCACCGGATTTCCCCTCGTCGATGCCGGAATGCGAGAACTGTGGCAGACGGGCTGGATGCACAATCGCGTGCGGATGATCACAGCGAGTTTCTTGGTGAAACACCTGCGGATCGATTGGCGGCTTGGAGAGGCTTGGTTCTGGGACACATTGCTCGATGCAGACCTCGCCAATAATGCCGCCGGATGGCAGTGGGTGGCCGGGAGCGGCGCCGATGCCTCACCCTATTTCAGGATATTCAGCCCGATCGCGCAGGGGCAAAAGTTTGATCCCAACGGCGACTATGTCCGGCGCTGGTGCCCGGAGCTGGCTGGATTGCCGAACGAAGCCATTCATGCTCCGTTCCGGGCGAGCCCTGAAACGCTGAGCAGAGCGGGTGTCATTCTCGGACGGACATACTCGCTTCCGATCGCCGATCATGATCGGGCTCGCTTGGCGGCCCTTGATGGCTACCAAAAAGTTCGGGCAGCTCGCACTGAAGATCGGCCCGGAGATACATGAAAATCGAACGCGCCATGCAATCGACAGTGGCAAGTATCATACCGTCGGATTCTTCCTGCTCTCGCAATCGCGGTGCAAAGCGGTAAGTCCTTCCCGGTAGGTTGGAAATTCTAAGGTCACGCCGAGTATTGATTTAAGCTTCTCATTCTTCGCACGCTTCACCTCAGCGTAAAAGCTCAAGGCAAACGGGGACATGGACGTCTCAGCTTCCGAGAACGGAATTATCGGTGGCGCTTCAACACCCAGCAATTCGGCGGCAAATGCGATGGGGTCTTCAGGTGGTGATGGTTCATCGTCGGTGACGTTAAAGATTCCGTCGGCCCGACGCTCGAAGGCAGCGTCGATGGCGCTAGCAATATCCGTAACGTGAACGCGGTTGAAGACTTGTCCCGGTTTGCTGATGCGTCTGGCAGTGCCGTGTTTGAGGCTCACCAGCGCGTTTTGGCCGGGACCATAGATTCCGGCAAGACGCAATATTGCGACCGGCCCCCCGGCACGAGTACCGAAGTCCTGCCAAGATTGTTCGGCCGCACGCCTTTGAAGACTCCGTTGTGCGCCCGGGCTGCATTCGCTCTCTTCATCCACCCATGCTCCATCGTGATTTCCATAAACTCCGATAGTCGAAAGATAGACGACAGAGCGCAACCGCGGTGCCTGCGACAGCGCGGTTCCGCAGGTAGCGAGGACGACTTCACCTGAGGCGTCCGGCGGTACCGACACGAGCACATGATCGGAATCGGCAATCGCTGCGCCGATAGCCGGCGACATCGATATGCCATCGAACGCGAGAACCGTGCGCCAAGTCTTGCCCCCCTGATTCATCTCGGCGGCGCGTGTACCATTTCGGACGGTGCCAGATACCCGATCAAAACGGCTGTGAAATGTGGCGACGTAATGCGTCGCCGTGTAACCTAAACCGAAGCAGAAGAGTGTTGGCATCACGAATGGATCGAGCGCCGGGTTGATGGCTGTCTCACGAAATTATCGTGCCGCGCACACGGGCGAGATTGAACGATGATCCCGTGTGTCGTCTGCACCACGCCGTCAGCCATTGAGCCACCATATCGAGGAATTCAGCACGCTCGCGAACCCCACCCATGCGGCAAGCGGGACAAGACACCACCCGGCAATTGCGTCCAGCCTGCGGAACGTTGAGAGCGTGAAAAGAATGACTAAAAATTGAGGCACGATATTAACCAGCCCTAATAGCGGGCTATTGGCGCCGAAAAACATCCATGACCACGCCGCGTTGAGAGCGAGCTGCAGGTAGAACAGTACGAGAGCACGATCACGCGAGGGCGTTTCGCGAGGTAATCTCAGAATTCTCCAGACGGCGAAGGTTATGAGGACGAAAAGCGTCGTCCAAACCGGAGCGAAAACCCAGTCGGGGGGATTGAATGGCGGTTTCGTAAGTCCTGCGTACCAGGGCCGTAAGTTTGGATAGGTGGCGAGCTGACCGAGAACTGAGGTAGCCACGACCGAGGTGAGGGCCAGAGCTCCAAGGCCAATATCTCTACTACGTGAGTTCGCTTGGTTCTGCGACATTGACGATATTTCCAAAGGGATCATGAGGGCAAAGCGTGGGCGTGGCGTTTCAAGTTGTTTTGAAACGCCACGTCCCGCTGAGATCAGGCAAGGTCGAAGCGATCAAGATTCATCACCTTTGTCCACGCCGCCACGAAGTCACGCAAGAACGCCTGCTTGTCAAATCACTTCCAATCGCGACCCCCGTTTCGCTTCCAATAATGACCCCTCCGGGGAGATGGGTTTGGGCTTATCCACGTAGTGCATAGGAGGGTCCCGCGGCCTTAGGCCATCGAGGAAGTGGTGCCGCCTGCGTGACTCGAACACGCGACCCCCGCATTACGAAACAAATTGCTTTGTCACTGCAATGACTTTGATTTTATTCCAGTGCGCTGGAATGCCCGTCCCGAGGCGTTCGGGGCGGATTGGGGATTTGTACGGAAGTGAACCCGCGTGAACGCCCGCGAAGCGCAGGGAAATTCCAAAACGGTAACCGCGGTGTAACCGCGGGAATTTCTCTGAGGAATGATTGTCCGTTTATGAGCGGATTCCTGCCGTTGAGGGCAATGGTCTGGTACGGCAGCTCATCGCCACTTGCAGACCTTCCGGCAGGTTCGCAACAGGAACGTCAAATCGTTCGAATTGCGTCAAGCCGGATTGAGCCAGCTCTCCGGAACCTTCGCGGCACGGAAAACCTGGTTGGTGCGGATGCCGTCGCTCTCGTTGGTGAAGGGATTCACATACTCCCAGACAATTTCTCCCATCGGCGTCACTTCAAAGAAACGCCCATTCGCCCCTTCGCAGATGAGTGTATTGCCGTTGGGCTGCCGCTGCGCGCTGCTGATGAAGTGGCTGAAGAACGTCCAAATGGGGCGTCCGCTCTTCTCGGCGTTGTATTCCGACACGATAGACATGGTGAGCGGATTGATCTCCAGCACGCGTGAGTTCGGCCGCGCGAAGGCGCGTTGCGGATTGGAGTTGGGCGGGATTCCACCATTGTCGTACACAAGGACATTGCCCGTCCCGGGGACGCCGGCCGGAAGCATGTGGACGTTGTGCTGCCCGATCGTGAGCCCCGCTTTCCAGACGATCTTTTTGGATTCGCGATCCACGACGACAATCGTGTTGAGGTTACGGTAGCTGATCATCACGTTGCCCGGCTTGAAGCGCGGGTCCGTGTGGCCGGCAGTCGCCGGAATCGGGCTTGCCGCGTTCACGTGAGCCCAGTCCCAGCCGCCTTTCACCTCTCGTCCGGCAGCGATCGTCGCCCGCGCTTCGGGGGAGAGGCCCAATTCGCCAAAGTGGTCGGCGGTCTGCCATTCCCAAACAATCTTTCCCGCACCATCGACTTCTATGACGCAGTCGTCCTTGAGGGAGGTCTTGGAGATTGCGGCCACGCGAATCTCCTTCGAGCACGCAATCATTGTATTGCCGTTGAACATGCGCTCTTGATCGTGATGCAGCATGCGCTCGCTGTCTGAGTATTTCCAAACGACCTTTCCGGCTTGCGTCATCTCGAAGATGTCCGCTCCGCCCGTTTCGGCGAGCGACCCATCGGCTTCTCTTTTCTGAATGCGGCCCAGGAGATTTCCGTTTGGCAGCGGTCTGGTGTAGCCCAAGCTGGAATTCGGCTCCGGCGAGGTCCATTTCTTGACCACCTGCCCTTGAGCGTTTACGGCGTAAGCGACGCCGTCGGGAGCGGCGAAAATCACCAGGCCCGGCTGTACACCCGGCTTCAGGATTGTCATGCCTTGGTTGACAGACGTCGGATAGGCGAACGCAGGTGCCGTTAGGGAAATGATGGCCGCCCCGAGAATGGCACCGAGACCAACCGTGTGGCGACAAGAATTGCGACTGGGTGTCATTTGATCTTCCCCTATGAATTTAGAAACCAGTGGCTTCTGAGCGGATTGTTCTTCGGTATTTGTGCTCACTGCACGGGCGTGCACTGCAAATCTGCGCCGATGGTCAGCGGGCCGGTATAGGATTTCTTCAATTCCGCGACGGCGGCATTGAGATCGAACTGGCCAAGATGGCTGACGACCAGCCGGCCGACGCCCGCGCTTTGCGCGACGCGTCCGACCACGGCCGGTGAGGCGTGAGTCGGACTGTTCCCCATATCCGTAGCCATATGCATGACGAGCACATTCGCGCCCGTCGCAAAATCGATGAATTTTGGGTTTGTTCCGGTCTGATCGGTGCTGAAGACAACCGAGACGCCATTGGTCTGCACGCGGTATGCCAACGCCGGAATGTTGCCATGCGGAATTCCGAGAGCGGTGACCACCATCCCGTCCTTGTCGAACACTTTCGTCGGTTCCGTTCTCGTCACGTCAACGGCGGTGGGTTCCAGATGAACGACGCCGGTGTTTACCGATGCGGGCTGCATGGTCGCGCCAAGAACCTGAAACGCGCCCTCCTTGGGATCGAAGAGGCGCCTGAGAAATACCGATATGCTTGGGACCCCTTCGTTGCCCGAAGGCCCGACGATCGGGAGCACGTCGTTTCGCGACTGGCGGCCCGCCCACATCAGGGCTGGCAAGTCCGAAGTGTGGTCGGGATGAAGATGGCTGATGGCCATGAGCGAAAGGTCGGTAAATTTGGCCCCTGCTTGGGAATACCTGGCATGAGTACCGCCGCCCATGTCGACAATCATTTTTGCTTGAGAGCCGGTCCAAAGAAGGTAGCCCGCGGAGACTCGGTCGCGATTGAACCCAGGTCCATTGGAACCCAATATCTGAACCGATACGGGGGAACCCGCACAGCTTTGCGCATAAACGCTCGACGACATTGCAAGAACGGCGAGTAAAGAAGCGATGGTGGATCGCATCATGAGCATATCGTTCGCTCCCTTACTATCGTTCACGATTTCCGCGTGCGATGAAGACACTAGTCTAGTATCGCCGAGAAATTTTGCAAACGCCCGCCAGCCGTCGGCTTCGTCGGTGGCTGACACTGTCGAGCGATCAGGGGCACTATATTCTGATGCTAAGCCGTGCAGGCGTCGCGAGTCCGTGGCCGATGGCAAATTGGCCCAAGACGGCGTGAACTAGCGCCGCTTCGAATGTTGCATTTGGGTCAGACCCAGCAGTTCCCGGGACAAAACCGAAGGTCTGGGTCACACGGAAGCTGCCGTTCCCTCTGGGCCCGAACGTGGGGAGAATCTACGACGCGAAGTGGTTGGCGGAGCGAGCAGCATCCGAACCTTCGGTACGCACCCGCAGCACCGGAATTTCTCCGTGCGTGTAACCGCGAGGTAACCACGGCCCTCGGAATACCTTCCGACGCCTCTTCTATTGCATTTGCATAATGGGGAAAATGCCGTCTTCCCGCGCCCTTAGGCCCTCAAGGAAGTGGTGCCGCCTGCGTGACTCGAACACGCGACCCCCGCATTACGAATGCGGTGCTCTACCGGCTGAGCTAAGGCGGCCCGGAAGGTGGGCGGGAAAATAGGCGGGGGACCCCGCTTGCGCAACCCTCAGCGGAGGTGGATGACCGTCATATTGACGCCCGGCCGAATGGGGATCGCGGCCGCGTCGAAATTGTCGGGCGCGGCATCGTTGGAGATCCCGCGCGGCTCACCCATCTCCCAGCGGCCATTATTGTTGAGGTCCTGATAGGCCCTCACCGCATAGGTGCCGGGCGGCAACCGGTCGAATTGCAACCCGACATCGCCCGCCACTTGCGAAATATCGCGCTTGAAGAGGGCGAGATCGGCAATCGCCGGAAAGGTTGCCTCGTCATAGACCCCGACATGGAGCACGCCGCCTGCGGCCGAGACGCCATCGACGGTGACGCGCAAGCTCGCAGCCAGCGGATTGGGCGCGGCTATTGCCGAAGCGGCGCCCAGCAATAGGGCGGACAGCGCAACGAAAGCGTGGCGCTTACGCAAGCTTCGGTTCGAGCTTCTTGCAAGCGTCGATCAGGCCCTTCACCGACTCGACGGATTTGTCGAACATCGCGCGCTCGGCGCTGGTGAGTTCGAGCTCGACGATGCGCTCGACGCCCTTCTCCCCGATCACCACGGGCACGCCGACATAGATGCCGGTCTGGCCATATTTGCCCTCGACATAAGCGGCGCAGGGAAGCACGCGTTTCTTGTCGCGCAAATAAGATTCCGCCATCGCGATGCCGGCAGCGGCGGGTGCATAGAAGGCCGAGCCCGTCTTCAACAGACCGACGATCTCGGCACCGCCATCGCGCGTGCGCTGGGTGATCTGGTCGAGCCGGTCCTGCTTGATCCAGCCCATCTTGACAAGTTCGGGAAGCGGGATGCCGGAGACGGTCGAGAAGCGCGGCATCGGCACCATGGTGTCGCCATGACCGCCGAGCACGAAGGCCGAGACGTCTTCGACGCTGACATTCATCTCTTCGGCGAGGAAGTGGCGGAAGCGCGCCGAATCCAGAATGCCCGCCATGCCGACGACCTTGTGGTGCGGCAGGCCGCAGAATTGGCGCAACGCCCATACCATGGCGTCGAGCGGATTGGTGATGCAGATGACGAAGGCGTCGGGCGCGTAATTCTTGATGCCGTCGCCGACCGCGTTCATCACTTTGAGATTGATGCCGAGAAGATCATCGCGGCTCATGCCCGGTTTGCGCGGCACTCCTGCGGTGACGATGACGACGTCGGCGCCGGCGATCTCGGCGTAGGAATTCGCGCCCCTGAGTTTGGCGTCATAACCTTCGATGGGCCCCGCCTGCGAGATGTCGAGCGTCTTGCCTTGCGGCAAGCCTTCGACGATATCGAAGAGGACGACGTCGCCGAGCTCTTTCAAGCCGATTAGATGCGCCAGCGTGCCGCCGATCTGGCCCCCGCCGATAAGCGCGATCTTCTTCCGGGACATGGAATCCTCCTGAAAATGGTCAGGCGTTCCTAGCGTGACTGCGATGGGGGGGCAAGCATTAGCGCGTCCCGTGTCGCCAAATTGTTGCCAATCCATTTTCAATCGATCATCGAGACGCAACAAGCCTGTCACCGACGCTCAATAGTTTCCCCTATCTCATGACTTTTTCCGGTAGGGGGTTCCTTTCATGGGAACGCAGGCCATCGCATTGCCGGACATGAATCAGAACCATGTGAACGCGTCGCTGATGCTGACCGGCAAAGCGGGCAGCAGCAACCGCGTGAACTGGTTTGCCGGCTACAGCGCGCGGATCGGTATCGACGGCGGCACCCAGCATCGCGTCTCGGCGGGCTTCAGCTTCGTGCCGCAAGCTCACGCCGCGTCGATGAAGCCGCCCATCTGACGGTTCCACAGCCGCGCATAGGCGCCGCCCTTGGCGAGCAGCTCGCGGTGCGGACCTTCCTCGACGATGCGCCCCGCTTCCAGATAGACGATGCGGTCCATGCCCGCGATGGTCGAGAGCCGGTGGGCGATGGCGATCACGGTGCGGCCCTGCATCAGCGTCCACAACGCTTCCTGGATCAGATGTTCGGATTCGGAATCCAGCGATGAAGTTGCTTCGTCCAGCACCAGAATGCGGGCGTCTTTGACAAGCGCGCGGGCAATCGCCACGCGCTGGCGCTCGCCGCCGGACAGCTTGATGCCCTGCTCGCCGACGATGGTGTCGTAGCCGGCCGCGCGCCCGGCGATGAATTCATGCGCGTAAGCTTCGGTCGCCGCGCGCAACACTTCGGCTTCCGGCGCGCCGGGCTTGGCGTAGCGGATATTGTCGCGCACCGCGCGATGGAATACGCCGGGCATCTGCGGCACTTCGGCAATCGCCTGGTTCAGGGAATCCCAACTGACTTCGCCGATGGCCTGACCGTCGATCAGGATGCGCCCGGCTTGCGGCTCGAACTGGCGGCGCAGCAATTTGACCAATGTGGATTTGCCCGCGCCTGAAGGCCCGACGAGGCCGACCTTTTCGCCGGGCGCAATCGTCAGGTTCAAATCCTGGAACACTTGCAAGCCATCGGGATGGGCGAAATGGACATGCTCGAAGCGGATCGCGCCCGAACCGACGGCAAGCGGCCGCGCGCCGGCGACGTCCTGAATCTCGTGCCGCTGGCTGACCAGTTCGAGCGCTTCGGCGAGCGTTCCGACCTGCTCGAAATAATCGAGCATGCGGTAGGAAAGCTCCTGCACGCTGCGGATAATCTGGTTGGCGAGGAAATAGATCATCGCGAATTGGCCAACGCTGATGGCGCCCGCCAGCGCATCCATGCCCGCCAGCGCCACGAGGCCCAGCAGCAGCGCCAGAGTCGCCACCGACATGAAGGTGCGCATCAGGATCAGAAAGCTGCGCAGCCGCTTGGACGCATTCATCTCGTCGGCGAGAAAATGCGAGAGGAAGCGGCGCTCGTAATCGGCCTTGGCGAAAGCGCGCACCAGATCGGCATTGGCGATGGCGTCGATCAGCCGGCCCGTCGAGGTCGAGACCTCGTTCGAAAACGCTTTGGAAAGACGCACGCAACGCTTCGCCAGCATCACGACAATGGACAAATAGACGGCGGCCCACACCGCCAGCACCAGCGCATATTGGCCGTGCGTCGCGAACATCAGCGCGCCGCCGACAACGAGCAGCATGGCGACGCGGACCATTTCGAAGCCGAGGATTTGCAGGATCGAGACCGCCGCCTGTCCCGCCTGCTTCACCTTCTGGCCGAGCTTGCCGGCGAAATTCTCCTGAAAATATCGCGGCGAATGTCCCATCAGATAGGTGAAGAGATATTTCTGCGCGAGCGCCCGCATGCGCGGGGACGTCACCACATCGACCGCCTCATAGCTGCGGTAGGCGATCGTCGAGCCAAGCCAGATCGCGGCGAGCAAACCCATCCAAGGCAGGATCGCTTCGGAAAAAGTCGCGCCGGTCGTGACCGCCGCTCCGATGGCGTTGATGAGGTGCGACAGCGCGTAAGGACCGAACGCTTCGATCGAGGTCGCGGTCCCAGCTAGCGCCACCAGCACGAACACGCGGCCGCGAAAATGCTTCATGACCAGAAAGCGAATGAACGCGAAGGGCGCGGAGGGAACATGCGCCAGCGCTTCGGCTTCGGAGAGAGGCTCCGGCCGTTCCAGCACCTGGTCGGGAACGATATGGCGGTTCATTGCCGTTACGTTATTCTGCACACAATCATAGCGCAGGCCCAAGCCGTGAGCCGCGCCACCATGATCGAAGGGTTAAAGGCGAAAAAAGCCGCGGTCTACGCCTTGGCGGTTTCGGCCGTGTCCTCGGACGCAGCTTCGCGCTGCCGCTCCGTGATACGGGCAGCACGCCCACGCAGGCCGCGCAGGTAATAAAGCTTCGCGCGGCGGACCTTGCCGCGGCGGACGACTTCGACGCCGTCGACCAGCGGGCTATGGATCGGGAACACGCGCTCGACGCCTTCGCCGTAGGAAATCTTCCGCACGGTGAAGCTCTCGTTGATGCCGGCGCCCTGGCGGCCGATGCAGACGCCTTCGAACGCCTGAAGACGCTCGCGGGTCTTGGTCTGCTTGGTCTTTTCGTCAAAGCTGACGTCGACCACCTTCACGTTGACCTTCAGCGAGTCGCCGGGACGGAACGGCGGAAGTTTGCGGCCGCCGCGAACGGTGTTGATCTGCTCTTGTTCGAGAATCTGGATAAGGTTCATGGTTTTCGTCCGTCCGGCGGGCGTTTTGTTCGATAGCCGGGCGTTCTAGCGGATCGAGAACGACTTTCATAGGGGGCCCAGAGGTCGGGCCGGCGGCTTCTCGTGAGGCGTTCGGCCTCGGACTTCCGCCAGCGCGCGATCTCGCCATGGTCGCCGGACGTCAAAACCGGGGGAATCTCTGTCCCTTCAAAACTTTGGGGCCGCGTGTAATGGGGGTATTCGAGCAGGCCGCCCTCGAAAGATTCCTCGATTTTAGAGCCTTCGGCGCCCATCACGCCGGGGATCAGGCGCACGCAGGCTTCTATGAGGGCCATGGCTGCGACCTCACCACCCGCCAGCACGAAATCGCCGATGGAAATCTCCTCCATGGCTCGGGACGCGATCACCCGTTCGTCTAGGCCCTCGAAGCGGCCGCAGAAGAGAATGGCGCCGGTGCCGGTGCTCAGATCGCGCACGCGGGCCTGCGTCAGCGGCGCACCTTTGGGCGAAAGATAGATCAGCGGACGGGCAGCGCTCTCGTCACGGCGCACCGCATCGATGGCGGCCGCGGCGACATCGGCGCGCATCACCATGCCGGGCCCGCCGCCCGATGGCGTATCGTCGACGCTGCGATGCTTGCCGATGCCGTGCTCGCGGATATCGCGGACATCGAGCGCCCAGATGTTCTGCGCCAGCGCCTTGCCCGCCAGCGAGACGCCGAGCGGCCCCGGAAACATTTCCGGAAACAGCGTCAGCACGGAGGCGCGCCACATCAGGATTTCTCCTCTTTGGGCAGAACTACGACGACGCGGCGCCCTGCGATGTCCACCACGGGAACGGCATCATCGCTGAAGGGCACGAATTCGGATCCGCCGCCGGTGAATTTCACTTCCAGCACGTCGCCGGCGCCGAAATTGTGGATGGCGGCAACGGTGCCGAGCGTAGCGCCGTCGGGATTTTCGGCCGCGAGACCGATGAGGTCCGCGTGGTAATAATCGCCCGCTTCGGGCGCCGGCAGCGCCGCGCGCGGCACGTAGAGCCCCTGGCTCTTCAAACTCTCCGCCGCGTTGCGTGTGTCGATGCCCGCGAAATGAGCGACCGCCTCGTCTTTCACCGTCGGACGTAAGCTCACGATCGTCAGCTCGCGCCCGTCATCGGTCGTCAGCGCCCCATAGGCATCGAGATTCTCAGGCGCTTCGGTGAAGGCCTTCACCTTCACCTCGCCCTTGATGCCATGCGCGCCGATCACCGCGCCGAGGAGCACGCGCTCCACCGCGCTGGGGCGATCCCCGGTCAGGTGGCGGCTTCGCCTCCGCCGGCGGCCTTCGCGGCAGCGGCGGCGCGCTCCTGTGCCTTCTTCTTGGGCTTCATCTTCTCGGGGCTGTGATGCTTGAGCGGCTTCACGACGCCCGCGTCGGAGAGGAAGCGATGCACGCGGTCGGACGCGGTCGCGCCCTTGGCGAGCCACGCTTTGGCCTTCTCGAGATCGATCTTGAGCCGGTCGGCGTGATCCTTGGGCAGCATCGGGGCGTAATAGCCCAATTGCTCGATGAAGCGCCCATCGCGCGGAGAGCGCGATTCCGCGACCACGATGGCGTAATGGGGACGCTTCTTGGCGCCACCGCGCGAAAGCCTGATCTTCAATGACATGCTATTTCCTTTCGTCTGTGTAGAGATTATTTCCGGAAGCCGGGCGGCAAACCACCGCCCATACCGCCAAGCATCGAGGGATTCATGCCGCCCATCATGCCCTGCATGGCACGGCCGCCTTTGCCCATCTTCTTCATGACGTCGGACATTTGACGCTGCATTTTCAGTATTTTATTGACGTCGGCGACATCGACGCCGGCGCCCGCGGCGATGCGTTTCCTGCGCTGGCCGTTGATGAGGTCGGGCTTGAGGCGCTCTTGCTTGGTCATCGATCCGATGATCGCCTCCTGGCGTTTCAGCACGCGGTCGTCGAGGCCGGCCGCCGCGAGCTGGTCCTTGACCTTGCCGACGCCAGGCAGCATCGCGAGCAGGCCCTGCATCCCGCCCATCTTGCGCATCTGGGACAATTGGTCGGCGAGATCGTTGAAATCGAGCTCGCCCTTTTTCATCTTCTTGGCGATCGCTTCGGCCTTCTCGCGATCGACGTTTTCGACGGCCTTCTCGACGAGGCTGACGACGTCGCCCATGTCGAGGATGCGCCCCGCCACGCGCGCCGGATGGAAGGCTTCGAGCGCGTCGAGCTTTTCGCCGGTGCCGAGGAATTTGATCGGCGCGCCCGTCACGCTGCGCATAGAGAGCGCCGCGCCGCCGCGCTGGTCGCCGTCCGAGCGCGTCAGGATGATGCCGGAGATCTGCACCCGCTCGTTGAAGCTTTTCGCGATGTTGACCGCGTCTTGGCCGGTCAGCGAGTCGGCGACGAGAATGGTCTCGTGCGGATTGGTCAGCCGCTTGATTTCGGCAACCTCCGCCATCAGCGCTTCATCGACATGCTGGCGGCCGGCGGTGTCGAGGATCAGCACGTCGTAACCACCGACACGGGCGGCGGCGAGCGCGCGCCTGGCGATATCGGTCGGACGCTGGCCGAGAATGATGGGAAGCGTCGGCGTGTTCGTCTGTTCGCCGAGTACTTTCAATTGTTCCATAGCGGCGGGACGGTTGACGTCCAGCGACGCCATCAGCACACGCTTCTTTTCTTTCGTCTGCAAAAGAAGGGCGAGCTTGGCCGACGTCGTCGTCTTGCCCGAGCCCTGCAAGCCCACCATCAGGATGGGCGCGGGCGGCGCGCCCAGCGACAGGCCTTCGGATTCGACGCCCAGCGTCTCGACCAAAGTGTCATAGACGATCTTGACGACCTGCTGGCCCGGTGTGACCGAGCGGATGACATCCTCGCCGACCGCCTTCTCGCGGACGGCTGCGATGAAGTCCTTGACGACGGGCAGCGCGACATCGGCATCGATCAATGCGGTGCGGATTTCGGCGAGGCCCTCATCGACATCGGCAGCCGACAGCGCGCCGCGGCCGCGCAAGCGGTCGAACACGGAACCCAGTCGCTTCTGCAAACCGTCGAACATCCGTACCCTCAAACGCCGAACGCCGAACGCCCCAGGGGGCGCACCCGCGCTGCCTGGGGTCGATCCTGAGCCGAGCCCAGGACCGGAAAGGACAAGCCTTCCGGATGGCGAGGGTTTAATTGCCGCGCTAGGCTAAGTCAACTTTCCGCATGGGACGAGCTAGATGGAAGCTGGCCGCTTCAAACTGAGAACTGCCGTGCGGCGACCTAGCTGGTGGATCGTTGTTCCAATTGCAGTAGCTCTGTTGGCCTTTTACCAAGGGCCATTATGGTGGCTCATTGCTGAAAGCCGTTTCGGCGGAGGCATGGTTCCAACTAGCGATACCGTGACTCTTTCGATCTGGCTTGGTTGGTTGTGGATTGGAACATTCGTTACTGCTCTGTATTTTTGGCGATGGCGGGCATTGTGGTTATTGCTTGCGGCACCATTCGCTTTGTATTGGCCAGCAATGTGGATTTTCGTAGCTCACGCTTGCGATCTACTAGGTCGCTGCGGTTCATTTATGGGGCTCATAAACAAACTGTAACAGTGCCCAACTTTGCAGCCTGAGGAGGAGCGCCATGAGTACCGCAAAAGGAAGCTGTCTCTGTAATTCCGTGACTTACGAGGTCGAGGTGCCGTTCGAGCGCTTCATGTATTGCCATTGCCAGCGCTGCCGCAAAGCCACAGGCAGCCCGCACGCCTCCAACGGCTTCGTCAAACGGGACAAGTTCCGCTGGCTCACCGGCGAAAATCTGGTGCGGCGCTACGATCTGCCGGAAGCCAAGCGCTTCGCGTTGCAGAACTGTTCGAATTGCGGATCGAAACTGCCGCACCACACGCGCGACGGCTCGATGATGGTGATCCCGACCGGAACTTTGGACGAGGATCCCGGCTCGCGGCCGCAGGCGATCGTGTTCTGGGGCAGCCGCGCGCCCTGGTTCACCGATTGCTCCGAGATGACGAAGCACGAAGAGATGCCGGGGTAACGCGGCCCACAATTGTCATTCCCGATCTCGATTCAAGGGGAGCGTAACGCCGCGCTCCTTTGCGCGCATACCCCCTCCCCCTTGTTTCGCTATTGTCGCACTGCGATAAGCCAAGCAATGCAGCGTTAAAACGACTCCGCGGCCGAGCGAATTGCGGTGCATTACGTGCAATTTCGCCCCATTCAGCGTTGCGCTCCTCCACCTCATATTGCTCCGTCGTTCATTGAAGCAGATATGGGGATGCGCGCGCCTATGACAACGTATTAGCGCGGCAGGCCGAGCTTCTGCGCCAGGTACACGTAAGTCAGCGCGTTCATTTCCGCCTGCTGCGCGTGATTGGCCGCCGCCGCATGGCCACCTTCGGTGTTTTCGTAGAACAACACTTTGTGGCCTTGCGCTTCCATCTTGGCCGCCATCTTCCTCGCATGCACAGGCGTCACGCGGTCGTCCGACGTCGCGGTGACGAAGAAGATCGGCGGATAGGAGACGCCCGCTTTCACATTCTGATAGGGCGAATAGGAAAGGATCACGGCGCGCTCGGCCGGATTTTCCGGATTGCCATATTCGCCCACCCATGACGCGCCGGCGCCCAATTTCGGAAAGCGGATCATGTCGAGCAGCGGCACCTGACAGACGACGGCGCCGAACAGATCGGGCCGCTGCACCGCGACCGCGCCGACCAAGAGGCCGCCATTGGAGCCGCCCATGATGCCGAGCTGTTTCGGCGTCGTCAGGCCGCGCGCCACCATGTCTTCGCCGACCGCGATGAAATCGTCATAGGCTTTCTGGCGGTTTGTTTTAAGCGCCGCCTCATGCCAGGCGGGACCGAATTCGCCGCCGCCGCGGATATTGGCGACCGCATAGGCGCCGCCGCGCGGCAGCCAGAGCTTGCCGACGCTCGACCAATAGAACGGGGTCTGCGAAATCTCGAAGCCGCCATAGCCATAGAGGATCGCCGGCTGCGGGCCGCTCGCGTCCCTGGCGCGCACGAAGAAATAGGGAATCTTGGTGCCGTCTTTCGATGTCGCCTCGTATTGGACACTGACATAGGGGCTGGCGTCGAAGCGGGCCGGCAATGATTTCAGCGCCGCCGCGCCCGTCTCTCCCCGCAACGCGTAGACAGTATTGGGCGCAAGGAACCCCTGATGGGAGAAATAGGCTTCCGGCCCGAACGGGTTGGTCGAGACGATATCGGCCGAGCCGCCGGCGGGGAGATCGAGCTTGGTATCCGACCAGGCGCCGGCCGCATCGCGTTTGAACGCGTGGACGCTGCCCGTCACATTCTGAAAAATCGCGACATAGACGGCGTCGCGCCCAGCGGACACGTCTTCGACCATCGCGCGCGGGCCCGGCGCATAAAGCAACCCGACACGCGGAAACGTGCGCGTGGCGAGGAATTCCTTCAGCGGAAACGCGATCAGCGCGCCTTGGGGCAACGCCGGCTGGCCGTCCGGCGTCCAGGCCTTGCGCAAGGTCGCGATCAGCTGACCTCCGATCATACCCTTCGCATCGAAGCCGAGCGGCAGAGGCAATTTCAGCGCCGTCCCCTCCGGCGTCACCGCGAAATATTCGTGCTCGAAGAAACTGACGGAGCGCAGGACAAGTGGCGTCGATCCGCTCGTTTCCTGAAACACGCCGGGCGACACCACCACGTCTTCGGCACGGCCCTCGAACACGGTCTTGGCCGCTTCCACCCGCTCGCCCCGCCGCCACATTTTCACGATGCGCGGATAGCCCGATTGCGTCAGCGTGCCCGGCCCGAAATCGGTGCTGAAGAGGATCGTGTTGGCATCGATATAGGCCGCTTCCGCCTTGGCCTCGCCGAGGCTAAAGCCGCCGTCGAGAAAGCGCTTCGCAGGCAGATCGAATTCGCGCAGCACCACCGTGTCGCCGCCGCCGGGCGACAGCGCGATCAGGCAGCCCGTCAAATCGGGCGAGCAGCTCGCCCGTTTGTAGACCCAATTCTTGTTCTCGGCGGCCGCCAGCGCATCGACATCGAGGATGGTTTCCCAGTTCGGCGACGCCGTTTCATAGGAGGCAATACTCGTCCGGCGCCAGATGCCGCGGGGATTGGCCTTGTCCTGCCAGAAATTGAACACCACATCGCCATGCAGGCGTCCCGCCGGAATGCGGTCGGTGGCGTCCAATATGGTGAGCAGCGTGTCGTAATTGGTCTGATAGGCGGGATCGCTCTTGAGCTCTTTCAGGCTCGCGGCGTTCTTCTCGTTCACCCAGGCAAGCGCGGTGGCGCCATGCGTGTCTTCGAGCCAGAGAAAGGGATCGTCCATGTCGGCTCCGAAGCTTGTGCCGGCCAAAAGCGCGAGTGCCAATGCCGCTCCGGTCCATTTGGCCATGGGCCATTTGCAAAAATTCATCGGCAAAGTCTTTCACCAATCGGCAAGCGCATAATGTGTGCCGAAATTGCCTAAGACAATGGCAAGCCTGACCCCATATGGGTCCTCTGGCATCGGGCGCGCGAGGTGCCTATAAACAATCATGACCGCGTTCCTGAAAATGCACGGGCTGGGCAATGATTTCGCCATTTTCGATGCGCGGATCTTTCCCATCCCCATGGATTCGGCGACCGCGCGGGCCGTCGCCGACAGACGGCACGGCATCGGTTGCGATCAGGTGATCGTGATGGAGCCGGCCAAGAACGGCGCCGCCGCTTTCATGCGGATTTTCAACGCCGATGGCGGCGAAGTGGACGCCTGCGGCAATGCCGCGCGCTGCGTCGCCTATGTGCTGATGGCGGAGCGCGAGACCGATCATCTTCAACTCGCCACCGCCGGCGGGCCGCTGAGCTGCAGCGGCAACGGCCCCGATGCGGTCACCATCGACATGGGCGCGCCCCGGCTCGATTGGCGCGAAATCCCGATGGCGCAGGCGGTCGATACGCTGTCCTTCGCGCTTTCCGTGACGGGCTTCGACGACGAGGCGCTTCAGTCCGCATCCGCCGTGTCGGTCGGCAATCCCCATTGCGTGCTGTTCGTGAAGGACGCGGAGAACGCGCCCGTCGCGACTTTGGGCCGTGCGATCGAGACGCATCCCTGGTTCCCGGCGCGCACCAATGTCGAATTTGTCGAACGGCGCGACGCCAACACTTTGCGTATGCGCGTGTGGGAGCGCGGCGCCGGAATCACGCGCGCTTGCGGCACGGGCGCCTGCGCCGCCGCGGTGGCCGCGTCGTTGCGCGGGCTCGTGGGCCGCGAGGTCGACGTCGCGCTTGACGGCGGCACGCTGCACATCCATTGGCGCGAGAGCGACGATCATGTGTTGATGACGGGCCCGGTGGGCTTTTCCTTCGGCGGCGAGGTCAGCCTGCCCGCTCTTTTGGCGCAAACATGAGCGAGCTCGAGATCGTCACCTTCGGCTGCCGGCTCAACGCCTATGAATCGGAAGGCATAAGGGCGCGCGCGACGGAAGCCGGGCTCGACAACGCCATCATCGTCAACACCTGCGCGGTGACCGCCGAAGCGGTGCGCCAATCGCGTCAGGAAATAAGGCGCCTGCGGCGTGAAAAGCCCAAGGCCCAGATCATCGTGACGGGATGCGCGGCGCAGATCGAACCCGAGACCTATGCCGCCATGCCGGAAGTCGACCGTGTGCTCGGCAATACCGAAAAATTATCCGCCACCAGCTACGCCAGCGATTTTCTTGCCAACGCCCCGCGCGTGATCGTCAACGACATCATGGCGGTCAGGGAAACCGCGGCGCAATTCGTCGACTCGTTCGAAGGCAAGGCCCGCGCCGTGCTGCAAGTGCAGAATGGCTGCGATCACCGCTGCACCTTCTGCATCATTCCCTATGGACGGGGAAATTCGCGCAGCGTGGGCGTCGGCGCGGTGGTCGATGAGGCGCGCCGTCTGGTGCAGGCGGGCTTCAACGAGATCGTGCTGTCGGGCGTGGACTTGACCGCCTATGGCGCGGACCTTCCCGGCAAGCCCACGCTCGGCACGCTGATCGCCCGCATCCTGAAGCATGTGCCGGAACTGAAGCGCTTGCGGCTGTCCTCGATCGATTCCATCGAGATGGATAGAGGCTTTTTTGAATTGCTCGCCGGAGAGGAGCGGCTGATGCCGCATTTCCATCTCTCGGTGCAATCGGGCGACAATCTCACGCTCAAGCGCATGAAGCGCCGCCACTCCCGCGAGGACACGCTTCAATTCTGCGAAACGGTGCGCCGCCTTCGCCCCGAAGCTGCGTTCGGCGCCGATCTGATCGCCGGATTCCCGACGGAAAACGACGCGATGTTCGCGAGCACGCTTGCCCTCGTCGAGGACGCGGGGCTTTCTTATCTTCATGTCTTCCCGTTCAGCGCCCGCAAGAACACGCCGGCCGCCCGTATGCCGCAGCTTCCGCGCAACATTGTGAAAGAGCGTGCGAAGACCTTGCGCGAGGCAGGGGACGCGGCATTGCAACGCCGTCTCCAATCGCTGACCGGCAGCACGCAGGACATCCTTGTCGAGAAGCCCAGCGTCGGGCGCTTGCCCGGGCTCGGCCGCACGCCCTGTTTCGCCAATGTCCACTTCAGCGGCGCCGGCCAAGCGGGAGATGTCGTACGCGCGCGCATCGAGGGTGCGGAGGCGCGCAATCTGGTGGGCCAGATCATGTCCGATGTCGCGCTTGAGAGAGTCCCGGCGACCGCATGAGCGAAAATGGCGGGATCGGCTGGCCTGGGACATTCGCCCGGCTGAAGGCGGGGCTTTCGCGCACGGCCGCCACGCTGACCGGCGGTCTGACGTCGCTCCTGACCAAGAAGCGGCTCGATCCCGAGACCGTGCAGGGGCTCGAGGACGCGCTGGTCCGCGCCGATGTGGGCGCCAAGCTCGCCCATCAACTTGCGGGTGAAGTTGCACAGGGGCGGTACGATTCGGAAATATCCGAAGGTGAAATCCGGGGCCTCCTTGCGGGCGCCATCGGCAAGATTCTGATGCCGGCGGCAAGGCCCTTCATTCCCGATTCCAGCAAAAAGCCCTTCGTGGTCTTGATCGCGGGCGTCAACGGCACCGGGAAGACCACCACGATCGGGAAACTCGCAGGCAGGCTCAAAGCGGATGGCAAAAGCGTGATGATCGCGGCCTGCGACACGTTTCGTGCCGCCGCCATCGATCAGCTCAAGATCTGGGGGATGCGAGCCGGCGTGCCCATTATCGCGCGCGGCCCCGGCGCCGACGCCGCGGGCCTTGCCTTCGACGCGCTGAAAGAGGCGCGCGAAGCGGGTGCCGATGTTCTCCTCATCGACACCGCGGGACGCTTGCAGAACAAAGCGGGCCTGATGGCGGAACTCCAGAAGCTCGCCCGCGTCGTGAAGAAGCTGGATGCGGACGCGCCCCATGCGGCCATCCTGGTGCTCGACGCCACCACCGGGCAGAACGCGATTGCCCAGGTCGAGGCGTTCAGGGACGCCGTCCCGCTGACGGGTCTGATTATGACAAAGCTCGACGGCACGGCGAAGGGCGGCATCCTGGTGGCGCTGGCGCACCGTTTCGGCCTGCCTATCCACTTCATCGGCGTCGGCGAGGGAATCCAAGACCTGCAGACCTTCGATGCGCGGGCCTTCGCACATGCGCTGACGGGCGCCGAATGAGGGAGTGGAAAGCGCAAACCCGAGAGCCTATGTTCGGGTCATGTCTCCCTTTCTGAAACTCGGGCTCGACCTCGGACCGCTGCTGATCTTTTTCGCGGCCAATACGGTCGCCGGCATCTTCACGGCGACGGCCGTGTTCATGGTCGCGATATTTATTTCGCTCGGGATCGGCTTCGCCGTCGAAAGAAAATTTTCACCCATTGCAATCCTCACGGGCGTGCTGGTCCTCGTCTTTGGTGGATTAACCCTCTCTTTCTCCAACGAGATTTTCATAAAAATCAAACCGACCATTCTCTACACGATGTTTGCTGCCGTCCTGACGGGCGGATTGTTGTTCAACCGGCTGTTCATCAAATTCGTCCTGGCGCAAAGCTTGCGTCTTCCCGACGAGGCATGGCGCGTGCTCACCTGGCGCTGGTCGTTGTTTTTCCTCGCGCTTGCTATCGCGAACGAATTCGTGTGGCGCAACAGCTCGACGGATATGTGGGTCGCGTTCAAGGTCTGGGGCGTTTTCCCGCTGACCATCGTGTTCGCACTTGCGCAAACGCCGCTCCTCGCGCGTCATCAGATCGAAAGCGACGAGACCCCACCCGCGATGTGAGTTACGCGGAACTGTGCGCGATCCCGCAGACGAATTTCCGATATGTCCGCGCGGTTCCATCGCCACCGGATGTGCTGCCTATTGTCGCGGCGGCCGGCTCGCGGCGGCATCACTTTCAAAGATTCGTCGATTCACCCGTTGCGTCCGCAAACAAGATGGCTAATGTAAAGGTAGTCCGACGGGTACGGACGATCTGAAATAAATCTCAATAAGGCCGGGGGACGAGGGGATGGCTTCGAAAGGTCCGAAGACGGCCGACGGCTTTGACCTCACCCAAGCACCATCGCATTTGCTCCGCCGCTGCGTGCAATACGCGAACGATCTTTTTTCGCGCGAGACGGGTGCAAGCGATCTCACCAAGCAGCAATTCGTCGTGCTCGCCGCGGTCGAACAGAACGAAGGCATGAGCCAGACCGATCTCGTCACCATCACGGGGATCGATCGCTCCACGCTCGCCGAAATGATCCGCCGCATGATCGAGAAGGGATTGCTCGACCGCGAACGCACCGAATCCGATCAGCGCGCCAATGCGGTCAGGATCGCGCCCGGCGGACGCAAGGCGCTCCGTGGCGCGCGATCCGCGAGCGATCGGGTGGAGCGGGCGCTGCTGGCGGGTCTGCCCGCGGCCGACCGCGCGCGACTCGTGAAGATGCTCTCCGCCGTCGTCGCCCAGGCCGAAGCCGAAGAGGCTGCGCCCAAGGCCGACCGCCGCCGCAAGATCAAGCGGGCGCGCTAGTTTTTCTCGCAATGCGTGTACGGAAACGCGCCGCTCAAACGGTGATGTCGACCTGTGTGCCGGGCCGCAATATGGGGCCCTGAGCAGGCGCGGCCTGTCGGGTCTTGGCGAAAGCCAGCGGCTCGAAGCCCGCCGCCTCGGTGGGCTTGGCCTGGGGCTGCATAGGCGCCCTGGCGCGCGCGGCAGCCTGGGCGGCGATCATCAGATGGGGAGCGGTGATTTGCATAAGCCCACCATGGCAAAACATGGTGAGCAAATCCTAAACGTCCGGGCTTTCTATTTCAGCGCCGGCAGGATCAGGCGGTTCATCACCTCTTCGGTCACCGGCCCGGCAAAATGGACGCGGATGACGCCCGCGCTGTCCACCACAAAGGTCTCGGGCACGCCGGTCACGCCCCAATCGATGGCGACGCGCCCTTCCGCATCGCGATTGATCTTGTCGAACGGATTGCCGAGCTCGGTGAGAAATTTCCGCGCGTCCTCGGCGTTGTCTTTGTAGTCCACGCCGTAGAGCGTGACGCCTTCGCGCATCGCCAAGGCTTCGAGATTGGGATGCTCGATACGGCAGGGCGCGCACCACGAGGCCCAGTAATTGATGATGATGGGTTTGCCCTGTCCCAATTCGGCGCGGGTGAAGCCTTCGGCTTCCTCATCGAGTTTGGGAAGCGTGATTTCCGGCGCCGTCTTGCCCACCAGGGGTGAGGGCAGCACGGTCGGCGCCAGGAACAGGCCGCTATAGAACAGCCCGGTAAGAGCGACGAACGCGATAATCGGAATGAGGAAGAAAAGCCGTTTCATCGCATCTCTCCTTCTTCCCGCTCGGACTCTTCCTCCAGCTGGCGCACCGCCTTCTTGGCGCTCCGGTGGGCCTTGAGCGAGACAATCGTCGCCGCGATGAGCACGATCGCGCTCATCGCATAAGACGGCCAAATATAAACGCCATACCCGCCCATGGCGAGAAAATCCGCCATGGTCATGCGCCCTTGGCCAACATCAGCGTGCGTGCACGCCGTTCGAAGATCTCAGTCTGCATCCGTAAGAGCCACAGCCATACGAACAAAACCGTGTAGGCGGCCATCATGATGAAGAGCGGATAGAGGAACGAACGGTCGATCGACGGCCCGCCCGGGCGGATGATGCTGGCGGGTTGATGGAGCGTGTTCCACCAATCGACCGAGAAATGGATGATGGGAACGTCGGCCGCGCCGACCAGCGAAAGAATCGCCGCCGCCTTCGCGGCGCGTTGGGGATCGTCGATCGCATTCCACAGCGCGATGTAGCCGAGATAGATGAAGAGCAGGATCAGTTCGGAGACCAGCCGCGCATCGCCCCATTGCCAATAGGTGCCCCACATCGGCCGGCCCCACAGCGATCCCGTCAGAAGCGCCAGCGCGGTGAACGCCGCGCCCAAAGGCGCCGCCGATTTCGCCGCGACATCGGCGAGCGGATGACGGAACACGAGGCCGGTGAGCGAGGCCCCCGCCATCACGCCATAGACCATGATGCCCATATAGGCGGCCGGCACATGCACGAACATGATCTTGACGCTGTGGCCCTGCTGATAGTCGGGCGGCGTCAGGAACAGCGCCCAATAGAGCCCGGTGGCGAGCAGCAGCACCGCGGCGACGAAGGTCCACGGGATGATCGCCCGCGACAGGTCGAGAAAGCGCTTGGGATTGGCGAGGATCGTGATCTTCCACATGGCGCTTAAATAACCCTCCCTGGCTCGCTTGTCATTTTCCTGGCCCCTAGCCCGTGATGTTCAGCCGGACGGCTGCCGCCGCCGCGAACGGCGAAAGCGCCACCGCAGCCACCGAAAACGCCGCCAGGAAGAGTAAAGCGCCTTGCCCCGTGCCGTCGATCGCCCCCATCACGGCGCCCGAGCCGAAGATCAGGGTGGGCACGATCAGGGGCAGCACGATCAACGCTAGGATCAGCCCGCCGCGGCGGATCGAGAGCGTCAGCGCCGCCCCGATGGCCCCGACCCCCGAAAGAGCAGGCGTTCCGATCAAGAGAGAGCCTATTAGCGCGCCGAAGGCGGCATCGGGAAGGTTGAGCAGCAGCCCCAGCACCGGCGACAGGACGACCAGCGGCAGGCCCGTGGTCAGCCAATGGGCGATGATTTTCGCGGTCGCAACACTTTCGAGTGAAAGGGGAGAGAGGGCCAGCACATCGAGGCTGCCGTCTTCGAAATCGGCCTGGAACAACCGGTCGAGCGACAACAGCGCCGCCAGCGCCGCCGCCACCCACAGCACGCCCCCGGCGATGCGTCCGAGCAGCATCAGATCCGCGCCGACCCCGAACGGCACCAGCGCCGCCACGAGGGCGAAGAATGCCGCCGCAAGCGTGGCGCCGCCGCCCGCAAGGAAGGCGAGCTTCATGTCGCGCACGATGAGGGCGGTGAACGCGCTCATGTGTTGCCTATGAAGAAACGCGTTGCGTCGAGGCCAAGCGTCTCGTGCGTGGCGACGATCGCGATGCCGCCATCGTCGCAATGCTGGCCGATCAATTCCGCGGTGAGGCGGCGGCCCGCCGCATCGAGCGAGGACAGCGGCTCGTCGAGCAGCCACAGCGCGCGCCCCGAAAGAATAAGCCGCGCGAGGCCGAGGCGTTTTCTTTGCCCGGCGGAGAGATATTGCGCCGGCACATCGGCGAGCCTTTTCAAACCCACCCGGTCGAGCACAGAGACAAGATCGACGCGGCTGCCATAGAGCGAGGCGAAGAAGCGCGCATTGTCGATGACGGTGAGCTGCCCCTTGGCGCCGTCATGATGGCCGATCCAGCCCGCCAGCCTGCCGCGCTCTTCGGGATCGGAAACGACATAACCGGCGCCGGCATGGATGCGCACTTCGCCAATTTCCTGGTTCAGGAGACCGGAAATGATCCGCAAAACCGAAGTCTTCCCGGCGCCATTGGGACCTTCCAGCGTAAGAGCCATCCCTGCGGCCACCGCGAAGCTCAGCCCACGGAAAATCCGCCGCCCGCCGCGCTCGCAGCTCAGGTCTTCCACTTCGACGAGGCTCAGAAGGGCCATTGAATCCTAAGATGCGTTTCCCACCCCCTTATATGTCATGGCCCGCAAAAGCGGGCCATCCAGGCGGGGTTTTTCGGCGCATGGACATGCGCCGGCTGGGTGGCCGGGTCAAGCCCGGCCATGGACCTCAATACATATGCTGGCCGCCATTCAGGGAAAGGGTCGATCCGGTGATGAAGCCGCCCTCGTCGGCCACCAGGAAAGCGACCCCACGGGCGATTTCGCTAGCCTTGCCGAGCCGCCCAACCGGGATGCGGGCGACGATCTTCTCGAGCACGTTGGCAGGCACCGCCGCCACCATGTCGGTGTCGATATAGCCGGGCGCGATGGCGTTGACCGTGATGCTCTTGGCCGCCCCTTCCTGGGCGAGCGCCTTGGTGAAGCCGTGGATGCCCGATTTCGAGGCCGCGTAATTGACCTGGCCATATTGGCCGGCCTGGCCGTTGACCGAGCCGATATTGACGATGCGGCCGAAATTCTTGGCCAGCATTCCTTCCCACACCACCCGGCACATGTTGAAGCAACCGCCGAGATTGGTATCGAGCACGTCATCCCAATTCTCACGGCTCATCTTGCGCATGGTGGCGTCGCGCGTGATGCCAGCATTGTTGACGAGGATTTCTATCGTGCCGAACTCCGTAGCGATGGCGGCGGCGGCGGTCTGACACTCCGCGAAATCGGCGACGTCCCATTTCCTCACGGCAATGCCGGTCTCTTCGGCGAAGGCTTTGGCGCGCTCCTCATTGCCGGCGTAATTGGCGATGACGGTGTAGCCCGCCTCCTTCAACGCAATCGAGACGGCGCGGCCGATGCCGCGGGTTCCTCCGGTGACAATCGCAATGCGCGCCATTTTTCTCTCCCGATATTTTTGTTTCTAACGTTCGACGCAGACGGCGATGCCCATGCCGCCGCCGATGCACATGGTGGCGATGCCTTTATGCGCGTCGCGGCGGGCCATCTCATAGAGGAGCGTCACCAGGATGCGCCCGCCGGAAGCGCCGACCGGGTGGCCGATGGCAATTGCGCCACCATTCACGTTGACGCGCGCCGTATCCCAGCCGAGGTCCTTGTTGACCGCGCAGGCCTGCGCCGCGAAGGCTTCGTTGGCCTCGATGAGATCGAGATCGGAGGCGTTCCAGCCGGCCTTCTTCAATGCCGCACGGCTGGCCGGGATCGGTCCGATGCCCATCATCTTGGGATCGACGCCGGCGCTCGCCCATGAGGCGATGCGCGCTAAGGGGGTGATCCCACGCTTTTTCGCATCGTCGGCGCTCATCAGCACGAGGGCCGCGGCGCCATCATTGAGGCCCGAGGCATTGCCCGCCGTGACCGTGCCGTCCTTGGCGAAAGCGGGACGCAAACCGGAGATGGATTCGAGCGTGGCGTTGCTACGAATATATTCGTCATCGGCGACGACGCGCTCGCCTTTCCTCTCCTTGATCGTCACCGAGACGATCTCGTCCTTGAAGCGCCCCTCTTTGCGCGCGGCTTCCGCTTTGTTCTGCGAAGCCATCGCGAAGCGGTCCTGCTCGTCGCGGGTGATCTGATATTCGCGCGCGACGTTCTCCGCCGTGATGCCCATATGGATGTTGTTGAAGGCGTCGATGAGCCCGTCCTTGATCATCGTGTCGACGAATTCGAGCCCGCCCATTTTCTGGCCGTTGCGCAAGTGTGCCGCGTGCGGGGCCATGCTCATCGATTCCTGTCCGCCCGCGACGATGATCGAGGCATCGCCGTTCCGGATCGACTGGTAGCCGAGCGCGACGCTGCGCAAGCCCGAACCGCAGAGCTGGTTCACCAGATAGGCCGGCGTCTCGAACGGGATGCCGGCGTTGATCGAGGCTTGGCGGCCTGGGTTCTGCCCCTGCGCCGCCGTGAGGATCTGGCCGAGGATCACCTCGGAAACCTCATTGGGCGCGACGCCTGCGCGTTCCAGCGCGGCTTTGATCGCGATGGTGCCGAGATCATGCGCCGGGAGATTGGCGAAGGCGCCCAGGAACGAGCCCACCGGCGTGCGGGCCCCCGATGCGATGACCACGTCCACCATGAAGCCCACCCTTTGTTGGATTTGGCCCATTCATGCCTTGGCGGCCGCGTTAGGTAAACGACAAAATGCTGCATTGCAGAAAGAGCCTGGACATGGCTGGCGTTCAGGTGCTCATTTAGGACCAGAGGAAACCGGGGCATCAGCCCCATTGCTTCAAAATGAGGGCCCGCGTGAGCGAGACGGAAAACGGGGCGCCTGGTCCCATAATCATAAAAAAATACGCGAACCGGCGCCTCTACAACACGCAGACTTCCAGCTACGTCACGCTCGACCATCTCTGCGAGATGTTGAAGGCCGGCACCGAATTCGAAGTCCGCGACGCGCGCACCGGCGAGGACATCACCCGCCAAGTCCTCGCCCAGATCATCTTCGAGGAAGAGAACAAGGGCCAGCATCTCCTGCCCATCCAGTTCCTGCGCCAACTCATCCGCTTCTATGGCGACTCTCTCCAATCGTTCGTCCCTTCTTACCTGGAGATGTCGATGGAGAGCTTCGCCAAGAACCAGGCCGAGATGCGGGAGAAATTCGCCGATGCCATGGGCGGCAAGCTCGGCTTCAAGGATTTCCAGGAGATGACGCGCCAGAATATCGCCGTGTTCGAGAAAGCGATGAAGATGTTCAGCCCGTTCGGCAGCGGCATGAGCCAATGGGACGATAAGACAGGCGAGATGCCCAATCCGTTCAAGGATGCGCCTAACCCGTTCGCCGCGTTCGGCGTCGGCGCATCCAAGGGCAATGGCGCGCCCGAGCAGGCCTCGCCCCAGCGCGATGCGGAAATCCGCGATTTGAAGGATCAGCTCGCCGCCATGCGGCAGCAGATCGCCGATCTGGCGCAGAGGAAATAGCGCGCTTTACTGGGCGGCCGTCTCTTCGGTTTCCTCATTGGCCCAGGCGGGCGAGACATCGGGCTCGCCGAAAAAGTAGCCCTGGAAATAATCGACGCCGTAGCTGGCCAGCAATTGGGCGTCCTCTTCCGAGCTGACCCATTCGGCCACCGTCTCCAATTTGAAGTTCTTGGCAAGATCGACAAGCGTGCGCACGAACAGCTGATTGTCCGGCGACTTGCTCAAATTCTGCACATAGACGCCATCGATCTTGACCATGTCCACGCGCAGATTGTGGAGATTGCGGAAAGACGTGTAGCCGGCGCCGAAATCGTCGATGGCAACGCGGCAGCCCATGTCGCGCAGGCGCGTCACGAAGCGCGCATTCTCCTCGAAGGCCTGCAGCGCGGCGGTTTCGGTCAGTTCCACCGTCATGCGCATCGCGACTTCGCGGTTCTCGCGCACATAATTGATGAAGCTCTGCAGCCAGGACTGATCGCCCGCCGTGGTGCCCGAGACGTTGATCGAGAGCTTGATGTGCTCATGGGCATAAAGTTGGGCGACCGCCATTTCCAGCGCCCTGCGGTCGACGAGGCGCACGAGGCCGAGCTTTTCGGCGGCCGGAATCCACTCGCCCGCCGCCACGACGGTGCCGTCTTTCCTCGCCAGGCGCAGGAGACCTTCATAATGCTCGGCTTTGCGCGATATCGCGCCGACGATGGGCTGATAGGCGAGGATCAGCCGATGCTCTTCGACGGCGGCATTGATCTCGTCGCCCAGCGTGATGAGCCGGCGGCGTTCGGATTCGCCTAAGCCCGATTTGGCATAGATCGAAAAGCCGTTGCGCCCGACATGCTTGGCCTGTTCGAGCGCTTCCTCGGCATGGAGCATCGCTTCCTGACTCGTGGTGGCGCCTTGGGGGAGCCACACCGCGCCGATGGAAACGCTCGCCGCCACGCTGCCGGCGCGCGTCTCGATCACCTCGCCATGCACGGCGGCGTGCAGGCGTTCGGCGACCATCGCCATTTCGCGTTCGCCGCAAGAGCCCAGGATGATGCCGAATTTATTGCCGGCGGTGCGGCCGATCGAGTCGCTGCCGCGCAAGGATTGGGCGAGACGCTGGCCGGTCGCCACGATCACTTCGTCGGCGACGTCGAAACCGTAGGTCTCATTGATGATGGCGAGCTTGTCGATGGCGGCGACGACGAAGGCGGACGTCCGGCTCTGCTGGATCGCGCGCTCGATGACCCGCGTCAGCTCTTCGCGCAGCCGCGTGCGGTTGAGATGGCCGGTGAGCTCATCGCAGGAGGCGAGAGTAGGAGAGCCGTGCCAACGTGTTCTTCTGTTCGGTGACGGCGCGCAGCACGCCCGTGACACGTTCGGCCGAACCGCCGGGGCCGGCCACGCGCACCGCGCGCAGCTCGAACCATTCGCGCTCGGTCAGCGACATCGCTTCGAATTCCAGCGTGAAGTTCGGCTGCGTCGGCCAAAGCTCGCGCAACCATTCGATCAAGCGCTCGCACGCGTTAGGACCTATCCAGGTGCGGAAGCCCTGTCCCGTCTCCAGCCTTTGCGCCACAAGATGCGCCTTCAGGACCTTTTCGGCACAATCCCATTGGATGGTGTCGTCGGCGACGTCCCAATCGAAGACAGCGATGTCGGCGCCGTTGAGCGCAAGGCGCAGACGTTCGCTGTCACTCGCAGCGCCGAGCGCCTCGAGACGGTTTTTGAGCGTCTGTGATAAAGCCTGACTTCCCACTCAACACACCCCAATAATTCGCGATCTTTGTCGCGACGTTCCGAGCAAGCTAAGCCGAAGCGCTTAAAATTCTCGAAACTTTCGGGGATTGACGACGTTCTCTGCTCGGGCGGCGCGCGACTTGCTTAAGTGCCGGTTATGAGAATAGAGCACGCAACTTTCGCCATTTACTCTCCGGTTCGCGAAACCGCTCGCCGGCGCGTGGAAAAGTCCAACGCAAGCAATAGATTGGGACGCGAGGACGATCGGAGCGCGAATGCTTCGAACCGCAATCCGCAGTTTCGCGAAACCGATCCGGCGTCCCGTTTCGAGACGCGCGCGCAGGCCAACAATGGCGAGGCCCATCCCGTTTCCGGTTTCGTCGCACAAATTCTCGGACAAATTATCGCCCAACGGACGACCCCGGCCGCCGTGGCCCACGCCTATGCGCAGGCGAAAGCCGGCTCGCGCTATCAGCGCCCGCTTAAATACGCCTAATCATCTTTGAGCTGTCATGGCCCGCAACAGCGGCCATCCATGTGATTTCATGAAATCGAATTTGTGCGTCTAGCGCGGAGCAGCGACGCGACTGTCCTTGGGCACGCGTAACGCGGCGGCACCGATGACACGCCCATAATCCTCAGCCTGCAGGATGACGACGATGCCGTCCTCGTGCTTGGCGGTTGCGGAGCTGACTGGAAGATCGATCTTCATCGCCTCGCCTGTCCATTCGCCGGCGCGCTGCAAATCGCGCACGACATTGGTGTAGACGAGCTGATGATTTCTGTTCTCGCCGCGGTCTACTTTAACCCCGGCCTGGCTTTGCGTGCGCATCACCCAGATCGTCGCATATTGCTTCGCCTTGGTGCGCGCGGCGGGAATGGTGATTTCGACGCGGCCGCCCACGGTGTCGAGCCGGATCTCAACGGCCTCTTCATGGGCGGCTTCGGTGGTGCGCAGATTGACCGCGGCCAGAACGTGCTCGCGCTGATTGCCGACCACATCGAGCCTGCCGTCGATGATCATTTGCGGGGTGTAGATGCCCGAGCGCTTCATGGTGCGCGCATAGGCCTTCTGACGCTTGGTGTTGCCGTCGGTGGCCAGCGTGTCCTTCCAGCCCAGCATGTCCCAATAGGTGATGGGGAAGGACAGCGCGATGACGTCTTTGCGGCGGGCCAGCTCGGTCACGATATGATCGGCCGGCGGACAATCACTACAGCCCTGGCTGGTGAAAAGCTCCACCACCACAGGACGCGGCGCGTGCGACGGCCCCGCCCACGCTTGGGTGGCAAGACCGGCCGCAACGAGTGTTAACCCCAATCCTAGAAAGCGAACGCGCATGAAAGGACCATAGGACGAAGCCTCTTAATGCCCAAGGCCCTGCCGAATCACGTTGGGTTGACCGCGCTGCACAAAAATGTGTGGGCCTCGGAAAAAGCCAGTGATTCTAGCCTTATTCGCGCTTCACAATCGCGAAATCCGAGGGCCGCGATCATGCCGCGGCCAGATTGCGTAAGACGTGCTGCAGGATGCCCCCGCTCTTGAAATAGGCGACTTCGTCGATCGTATCGACACGGGCGATCAGCGGCATGTCGACCGTCTTGCCGTCCGGATAGGTCACGCGTGCCGTAATTCTCTTGCGGGTGGCGCTCGCCCCTTCGGCGACCGGAATGTCGATGGTCTCGCGGCCCGTCAGTGCGTAATCGCGGCGGGTTTTGCCGTCGGCGAATTCGAGGGGCAAGATTCCCATGCCCACCAGATTGGAGCGGTGGATGCGCTCGAAGCTTTCGACGATCACCGCGCGCACGCCCAGAAGACGCGGCCCCTTGGCCGCCCAGTCGCGCGAGGAGCCGGAGCCATATTCCTTGCCGGCGATGATGACCGTCGGCGTCTTGGCGTCCTCATATTTCATCGCCGCGTCGTAGATTGACATTTCCTCGCCCGACGGCGTGGCAGCGGAATAATGGATCGTGTTGCCGCCTTCCTTGCCGCCCAGCATCTCGTTCTTGATGCGGATATTGGCGAAGGTGCCGCGCATCATCACTTCGTGGTTGCCGCGCCGCGCGCCATAGGAATTGAAATCCGCCGCCTCGATGCCATTGGCGATCAGATATTTACCGGCCGGGCTGTCCTTCTTGATACCGCCCGCCGGGCTGATGTGATCGGTGGTGATGGAATCGGCGAAGATGCCGAGAATGCGGCCGCTCTTGATGTTCTCGATGGCCGAAGGCGTCGCCTTCATGCCCGCGAAGAAGGGCGGGTTCTTCACATAGGTCGAATCGTCCTGCCAGTCATAAGTCTTGCCCGGATTGACCTTGATCTTCTTCCAGGCGCGGTCGCCGGCGAACACATCAGCGTAGCGCTTGCGGAACATCGCCGGCGTCACGGCCTTGCGCACCGTCTCCGCAACTTCTTTCGGCGAGGGCCAGATGTCGGCGAGGTAGACCGGCTTTTTCTTCTTGTCGAAACCGATGGGCTCTTTGGTGAGATCGACATTGATGGTGCCGGCGAGCGCGTGCGCCACCACCAGCATGGGCGAGGCGAGATAATTCGCGCGCACCTGCTGATGCACGCGGCCCTCGAAATTGCGGTTGCCGGAGATGACCGCGGCGGCGACGAGATCATTGTCGGTGATCGCCTTGGCGACGGCTTCGGGCAAGGGACCCGAATTGCCGATGCAGGTGGTGCAGCCATAACCGACGAGATCGAAGCCAAGCTTGGCGAGCGGCTTGTCGAGGCCGGAGCACGCCAAATAATCCGTCACCACCTGGCTTCCGGGCGCCAGCGAGGTCTTCACCCAGGGCTGCACTTTCAATCCCTTCGCCAGCGCGTTGCGCGCGACGAGCCCGGCGCCCAGCATCACGTAGGGATTGGAGGTGTTGGTGCAGGAGGTGATCGCCGCGATCACCACATTGCCGTGGCCGATGGTGTAATTGGTGCCCTCGACCGCCACGACCTTGTTCTCTTCGCCGCCCTTCTTGAAGATGTCGGCGAGCGCGGCGGAGAATTCCTTGCCGACATTTTGCAGCCCGACGCGGTCCTGCGGACGGCGCGGACCGGCCATGCTCGGCTCGACCGTCGAAAGATCGAGATGCAGCGTGTCGGTGAAGGCCGGCTCTTCGGCTTTCGCGGTGTGGAACATGCCCTGGGCCTTGGCGTATTTCTCCACCAGAGCGACGGTCTGCGCCTTGCGGCCCGTCGCCTTCAGGAAGCGCAACGTTTCCGCATCGATCGGGAAGAAGCCGCAGGTCGCGCCATATTCCGGCGCCATATTGCCGATGGTGGCGCGGTCTTCGAGCGGCATGTCGGCGAGGCCCTCGCCGTAGAATTCGACGAATTTGCCGACCACGCCCTTCTTGCGCAGCATCTGCACGACGGTGAGCACGAGATCGGTCGCGGTGCAGCCGGGGCGCAATTTTCCGGTGAAGCGCATGCCGACGACTTCCGGAATCAGCATCGAGATCGGCTGGCCGAGCATGGCCGCTTCCGCTTCGATGCCGCCCGCGCCCCAGCCCAGAACCGATAGGCCGTTGACCATCGTGGTGTGCGAATCCGTCCCGATCAGCGTGTCGGGATAGGCATATTCGACGGTCGTTTTTCCCTCTTTGACTTTGTCGGTCCACACCGTCTGCGCGAGATATTCGAGATTGACCTGATGGCAGATGCCGGTGCCCGGCGGCACCACGCGGAAACGGTCGAAGCCCTGCTGGCCCCAGCGCAGGAAAGAATAGCGCTCGCCATTGCGGGCATATTCCGTCGCCACGTTCTTCTTGAAGGCGCCCTTGCCGAAGAAATCGACCGACACCGAATGATCGATGACGAGATCGACCGGCGTCAGCGGATTGATCTTCTCGGGATCGCCTTTCAGCTCACGCATCGCATCGCGCATGGCGGCAAGATCGACGACGGCGGGAACGCCGGTGAAATCCTGCATCAGCACGCGCGCGGGGCGGTAGGCGATCTCGCGATCGGAGGTGCGATCCTTAAGCCAGCCCGCGATCGCTTTGATGTCTTCGGCCCTCACCGTGCGCCCATCCTCGTGGCGCAGCAGATTTTCGAGCAGGATCTTCATCGAGCTCGGAAGCCGCGAGATTCCCTTGAGCCCGTTCTTCTCGGCCGTTTTCAGGTTGAAATAGGTATAGGTCTTGCTGCCGACTTTGAGCTTGGCGCGGGATTTGAAGCTGTCGAGACTCGGCATGGGATCGCCTCTTTTTTTTCCGATTTGCGCTATGGTGAATTGTGCCGGACCATAGTTCGATTTCCCCCCGAAGGCTACAGATGAGCCCCGTGACAAAAAGCGACGAAAACCCAGCTATTGCCGTGGAAAAAACAGGTCCGGTGACGACGATCATCCTGGACCGGCGCAGCGCCAAGAACGCGGTCGACAGACCGACCGCCGCGGCCCTCGGACAAGCCTTCCTCGATTTCGAAAACGATGCGGACGCCAAAGTCGCGGTGCTGTGGGGCGCGGGCGGGAATTTCTGCGCGGGCGCGGACTTGAAAGCGATCGCGGCGGGCGGGGCGGTGCGTAACCTGGTTGTGCCGCCGAGCGGTGAGCGCCTTGCCATGGACGCGCCGATGGGGCCGACGCGGATGCGGCTGTCCAAGCCGGTGATCGCCGCCATTGCCGGAAATGCTTTGGCGGGCGGGCTCGAACTGGCTTTGTGGTGCGATCTGCGCGTTGTCGAGGACGATGCGGTGTTCGGCGTGTTCTCGCGCCGCTGGGGCGTACCGCTGATCGATGGCGGCACCATAAGATTGCCGCGTGTCATCGGTCATGGCCGCGCCATGGACATGATCCTCACCGGACGTCCTGTCGAGGCCAAGGAGGCGCTCGCTATCGGCCTTGCCAATCGGCTGGTTGGCAAAGGTGAAAGCCGCGCCGCCGCGGAAAGCTGGGCGGCCGAAATCGCGCGCTTTCCCGAAATCTGCCTGAAAGCCGACCGGGCCTCGGCCTATCAGCAATGGGGGATGAACGAAAAGGACGCCTTCGCCAATGAGTTCGCCCTCGGCATGAAGGCCTTGGAAGCAAACGAAACCTTTGCCGGCGCCGCCCGCTTTGCCGGCGGCAAAGGCCGTGGCGGTAGCTTCGAAGACCTTTAATTCGTGAACGGCCGTGAACCTCTCTTCCATATTGTTGCCATGTTCGACGCCTATTGGGGGCGTCGGGGAATAACCACAGGATCGAGGCTGGGTTGACCGCAAGGCGGATCGATCTGAGTACTGATGTGCGTGGATTAAGGGCCGCGAATCCGGCGGCATTTGTCGCCATCCTCTGCTTGGCTTTGTCGCCGGTAGGCGCCTTTGTCAGCCATGCGGTCGAAGTGCCGCTGTCGAAGCTGCTGATGGCCCCGGCGCCGACGCTCCCCACCGACGGCACCTATCTGGCGGGGGACGCGATGTTCATGGTCACGCATCTCGCCGGCCAGGTGCGCCTGCGCTTTTCGGACAGCGACGAGATTTTCTACCTCACCAGCGAACCCGCCTCGATGGGCGGACGCCTGCTGAAATATGACAGCGGCGAAGTGGCGTTGCTGGTCACCGGCTGGGGCGGGATCACGCTCTACACCGAGGAGATGAAATCGGGCGTGCCCGCCGAACGCAGCGACGAAGCCATGGGTTTCGATGCGAAGCCCATAGCGGCCAGGGATTTCATGCAATGGGTTTCCAAACTCGCCCAAGGGCTCGCTTCGCATGACAATCTCGCCGTCGGCTTCACCGCCGATTGGGACGTGCTTCAGAAGAACGACAAAGAGCGCGCGCTCGCCTGCGATGCCATGCGCAACGCGGCCGCAGGCATCGAGCGGGCGGTGAAGAACACCAGGCGCGGCGCCATCACCGATGGGCTGCACATCGTCAAAGTGGCCCCTGCGCAAAGAGCCGGCGTGACGGTCAAAGGCGGGGTGCTGATCGTCTCCTACGCGCCGCAAGGTGGACCGTCGGCGCAGCCCTCCTCGCGTGTCATCGCGCGCGCCATCGAAGCCGCGTTCTGAATCCGAATTGTCATGCCCAGCGAGCCCTGCGCAGCAAGGCGAGGGAAGGGCATCCATTTGGTGAAGAATGAATACGTGCTTTCACCGAATGGATTCCCTTCCCCTCGGGGCTTCGCCCTCGGCCGGGAATGACAATCGCAAATTACTTCGGCTGCCAGTTTTCCGGGGCCATCTCGAATCCCGAAAATTCAAAGCCCGGCGCGACAGTGCACCCGACAAGCGCGTAAGCGCCCAAGGGCCGCGCACTCTGCCAGCGATGCGCCGGCACGATGGCTTGTGGGCATTCGCCGAGATCGAGTCGCGGCCCCAGCACGATGCGCGTCACGCCGGAATCTTCTGCGATGCGCAATTCGAGCGCTTCGCCGCCATACCAATGCCAGGCTTCCGCCGCATCGACGCGGTGCCAGCGCGATTGTTCGCCCTCACGCAACAGATAATAGATCGCGGTCGATGCGCTGCGGCCACTCGCGCCCGCGCCATCCCTAAATGTCTCGCGGTAGAAGCCGCCTTCGGGATGGGGCTTGAGATCGAGCAGCCGCACCACATCGTCGGCATTCATGGCGGAGGTCCCGGAAGAAACGGATTAACCGCGCCGTTTTTGATCAGATGCACCATGCCGGCGACGACGCCCGCCGCGTCGGCCAACGCATCATGTCTCTGGCCGTCGAATGCGATCCCGGCGGCTTGCGCCACATCGCAGGCATTCTTTCCGGTCAGATCGAGCCCTTGCGCGTTCAGCCACGGAACGGCGTTGTGATATTTCGGCAAGGCCATCGCCTCCCAGCCATAGAGCTTTAAATTCTCGGCCAGCACCAGATCGTCCCGGCCGAACGCCCACAGCGCGGCATCGCCCACAAAGTCGAGGAACGCGCCGAGCGCCGTGATGAAATCGACGCCGCGCTCGGCCAAGCGCGCATTGCTGATCCCCGTCAGCGTGACGAGATAGTCCGACAGCACCGGATTGATCCTGGGGGCGACCAGCATCTCGAATTCGTCCACGACGGCCAGCCGCTCCGCATCGAGCTTCACCGCGCCGATCTGGACAACCTCCTTACGTTCGCCCGGCCGCGTCCAGCGCTCCCGCATGGAGCCCTCCCAGGCGGTGAATTCGAGGTCGAAGACGACCGCGTGCTTGCGCTGGCGGGATTTCAAGAAGATGTCCTTCTTTTCATGTGGTTGGGTGTCCGCCCAATACCCTGAGAGACATGGCTTTTTGCCGCCATGCTGGCGCTATCCACGGTTTCCTAAACTCTTACGGGTTTAATGCGTTCGATAAAGAGCCAAATCAAGAAGGCACGGCTCGCGAGAGGGGAAGTCCTGATGGTTGCCCAAAGTGCGAACGCAATGATGCCCGTTGAGGGCACTGCGTCCGAGGAAGCCCACCATGAAGCGGCGGAAGCCGCCGCCCATCTCTCCGAAGCAGCGCGCCTGATCGGCACGGGCGATCCCGCGCTTGCCGGCTTTTTCGCCGGTTTCACCCGCTACGCCTCGCCCGAGGACCTGATCCATTACACCGGCGCGGAGCTCGCCTCCCTGGTCAAGCTCGTGTTCGCGCATTCGGCCATGCGCAAAGCGGGCACGGCGCTGGTCGAGATTTTCGACCCCACGCGCGAGAACCCCGCCTTCGCGCGGGGCGAGACCATCGTTTTGGCCGTCAATGACGACATTCCCTTCCTCTACGATTCCTCGATCGCCGAAATGCGGGCGCAAGGGGCGCGCATCGTGGCGGCGTTCCACCCGGTGATACCGGAGTGCCGCGACGCGGCGGGCGCTCGCGGGCGAGATCGCAACCAGCGAACATTGGGATCGCCTGGCGATCCGGCGCATGGTCGATGACCTTTACGCGGCGCAGCGGGGCCTCGCGGCCAACGCGCTTGCCCACGCCGAAACCGCAAAAGGCGCCGATGCGGTCGCGGCCTGGAGCGAACGGCGCAAAGAGGATGTCGCCCGCGTTCTGGCTTTCCTCGAGGAACTCGAGCGTGGCAATGCGCTGAGCATCGCCAAGCTCGCCCTCGCCAATAGCCAGATTCAGAAGCTGGCGGCGGGTTCCAGCTAGGGCTTGTGTTCTCCCGTTCCGCACAAAACAAGAACAATGACCGCGATTGATGCGGGCGAGATTTTTCGCAATCAATAGCGCCCTTTTTCGTTACCGCTGGCATGTCCCAGGAAATCGAAATCCGTTTCGCCGCTCATCCCGACGATCTGACGCGGCTCGCTCGCGGCGGCGCGCTCTCCGGCGTTGCCGTGGGGCGCGCGACGACGCGGCGGATGTCGACCATCTATTACGACACCAAGGATTTGGGCTTCGCCAAAGCGGGGCTTGCGCTGCGCGTGCGGAAAATAGGTCGGCGCCATGTGCAGACGGTGAAGAATGAGAACTCCGGCAATTTCGCTTCGGAGCGCGACGAATATGAATGTCCGCTGCCTTCGGCCGAGCCCGATTTGCGCTTCGTACCCGACGCCGGCGTGCGCGAGCGCCTGCAAGCCATCGCCAACGACACCGAGCTTTCGCCCGTCATCGAGACCGACATAAGCCGCACCACGCGCGTCCTGACGACGGATTCGGGCGATGAAGTCGAGCTTGCGGTCGACCGCGGCGAAATCCGCACCTTCGCGAACGGCCACGCCGCTCTGCCGGTGAGCGAGGTTGAGCTCGAGCTGAAACACGGCCAAACCTCCGTGCTCTATGATTTGGCGCGCCAGCTTTCGCGCGAAACCTCTCTCACCGTGGCCTCGGAAAGCAAAGCCGAGCGGGGCTTGCGCGCGCTCGAAGGGCGCGAAATCAGCACCTACAAGGCAGGCCGCACGGCGCTTTCCTCGGACGCGACCGCCGAGGATGCGTTCCGCGCCACGCTGGCCCATTGCCTGAAGCACATCACGCGCAATGTTTCAGCCGTCGTAGAAGCGCGCGATCCCGAAGGCGTGCATCAGATCCGCGTGGCCTTGCGCCGTTTGCGCGTGGCGCTCTCGACGTTCGGACCGTCGTTCCGCGTGGCGGCGATCGTTGAATTGAGCGCGCGCGCCAAGAACCTCTCCGATATTTTCGGCGACACCCGCGAGCTCGACGTCTTCGCGGGCGAATTGCTCCAGCCCATCGAGGAGGCGGCGAAGAAGCCGGGACTGCCCCAATTGCGGCTGATCCTGGAAGCCTTGCGACGCGAATCCTGGGAGGGCGCGGTCGCTCTGGTGCGCTCCGACGATTTCACCGGCTTCGTGCTGGAGCTTGCCAGCGCCATCGAAACGCGCATCTGGCGTGGGGTCGCGGCGCCCGAGCAATTGGGCGAACTTTTGCGTCCGGCCCGCGAGCTGGCGCGCGAGACGTTGGATGCGAAGCTCAAGAGGGCCTGCAAGCGCGCCAAGCATCTTTCGAGCCTCAACGCGGAGGAGCGCCATCGCTTGCGCATCGCGCTGAAGAAGCTGCGCTACACGGCGGAGTTTTTCGCGCCCCTTTTTCCGGCCAAAGCGGTGTCGGCCTTTCTGATGCGCCTGAGCAAATTGCAAGATCTGTTCGGCGCCTTGAACGATGCGGCGACGTCCGAACATATTCTTCGCCGCGTCACCGAACATGCGGGGTCAAACGGCACGCCGGAGCTTTTGGAAGCGGCTGCCTTCGTCGAAGGCTGGCATCAGAGCCGCATCGGTCCAACGTGGGACAACGCCAAGAAGCGCTGGAAGAAATTCACCAAGACCGAGCCGTTCTGGGCCGCCTAAAGCGCAATCGTCGTCAGTACCGGCACGTGATCGGACGGGCGCAGCCAGCCGCGCGCCTCGCGCAGGATCTGATGATTTGAAACGGAATCTTTCAGCACATTGCTGACCCAGATGTGGTCGAGCCGCCGCCCGCGATTGGAAGCTTCCCAATCGGCGGCGCGATAGCTCCACCAGGAATAGATCTTCTCTTCCTTCGGTATGAAGCCGCGCGTCACATCGTGCCAATCGAACGCCTTCAACGCCGCATTGAGCAGTTCGACTTCGATGGGCGTGTGGCTCACCACGTTGAGAAGCTGCTTGTGGCTCCAGACATCGTTTTCCAGCGGCGCCACATTGAGATCGCCGACCAGCGCCACCGGCTGGTTGCGGCGGCGCCTTTGCTTCGAAAAGCACTCTTCCATCTCGCGCAGGAAATCGAGCTTGTGGGCGAATTTCGGATTGACCTTGGGATCGGGGGTGTCGCCGCCGGCCGGCACATAGAAATTATGCAGCTCGAGCCCCGCCTCGAAGACGGCACTGACATGGCGGGTGTCGTCCTTGCCGCAAAACGCCATCGCGTGGGTTTTGCGAAAAGGCAGGCGCGAAAGAATGGCGACGCCGTGATAGCCCTTCTGACCGTTGATCGCCTGATGGACATAGCCCAGCGATTTGAAGACATCGCCGGGGAAAAGCATGTCCGGCACCTTGGTCTCCTGCAGGCAGAGCACGTCCGGAGCATGGGTTTTGAGGAAATTCCCCACCAATTCGGCCCGTAAACGGACGGAATTGATGTTCCAGGTCGCTAGCTTGATCTTAGCCATAGTGAGTTTCTGCCTATTGACGCGTTGAAGCTGGCTTTCTATATTGCACTGCAGCATAATGCTGCAGTGCAATAGGAGCCTTCAATGCCCATGTCGGAATTGCGTAGTGTACATCCCAGGGAAACCAAAGAGATCGCATCCTTGAGCGCCCGTTTGCTCACCCAAATTGTGATCGGTGCAACGGCTCTGCTCTTGTTCATGCCCTTCGTGGCCCTCGCGATCCGCAATTGAACCGATCATAGGCCGGCTAGCTCCCCTAGCCGGCTGATCGTGTTTTGCACTGGTTCGTCAGCCTGTTGTAACGGCCATCGGGCACGCGGCGCCGCATCGAGCGGATCGCTGAGCCCCAGCGACAAACGCTCCAATCCGGCCCAGGCGACCATCGCCCCATTGTCGGTGCAGAGCGCCGGCGGCGGCAGCGAAAGCACGAAGCCTTCCGCTCCACACAGCGTATCCAGCATCTTTCGGATGGCGGAGTTGGCCGCGACGCCTCCAGCGGCGACAAATCTCCGGGTTCCGTTCTCTTTTCCGAACTCTGTTCGGAATATCTGCATTGCAGCACGGATTCTGTCGGCCAGAACATCGACCACGGCAGCCTGAAAAGACGCCGCGAGATCGGCTTTGTCCTGCGCGCCCAGCGTCCCCTCGCGCACGATCTGGCGTACCGCCGTCTTGAGCCCAGAGAAGGAAAAATCCGCTCCCTCGCGCCCCAGCATGGGCCTTGGCAGGGCGTAGCGGCGCGCCCGGCCCGTCCGCGCCAAGGCCTCGATCTGGGGCCCGCCGGGATAGGGCAGGCCCAGCAGCTTCGCAGTCTTGTCGAAGGCTTCGCCGACGGCATCATCGATAGTCGCGCCATAAAGGCGGTAGCGACCCACCCCTTCGGCCGCCATCAACTGGCAATGGCCGCCCGAGATCAGCAGCAGCAGGAAGGGAAATTCGCATCCCAAAGCCAGCCGCGCCGACAGCGCGTGCGCTTCCAGATGATTGACGGCGATCAGCGGTTTGCCTGCCGCCAGCGCCAGCGCCTTGGCCGAGACGAGCCCGACCATGACGCCGCCGATCAGTCCCGGCCCCGCCGTCGCGGCGATACCGTCGACATCGGCTAAGCCCAGCCCCGCCTCGTCTAGCGCGCGCGCGACAATGTCGTCTAAGACTTCAACGTGGGCGCGCGCCGCGATTTCTGGCACCACGCCGCCATAGGGGCTGTGCTCCGCGATCTGGCCGAGGACCACATTGGAAAGAATGGTTCCAGGTCCCGGCGGAACCCCACGCACGATCGCAGCCGCGGTTTCGTCGCAACTCGTTTCGATTCCGAGAATCGTCAAAGGGTTCGCGCCCATGCGCACGATCTATGCTAAGGGGCGGGGAAATGACAACGCCTCACTTACGCATCGCCACCCGCGGCTCGCCGCTCGCGCTCGCGCAAGCGCATCTGACGCGAGCAATGCTCGCCCGCGCGCATGGCTGGGACATGGCCAAGCTCGATGAGCTGTGCCCGCTCCTCATCGTCAAAACCACGGGCGACCGCATCCAGGATCGCCCCCTTGCGGAAGCCGGCGGCAAGGGGCTTTTTGTTAAAGAAATCGAAGAAGCCCTGATCGCGCGCGAAGCCGACATCGCCGTCCATTCGATGAAGGACATGCCGGCGGTGCATCCCGGCGGACTGATGCTCGCCGCCGTTCTGCCGCGCGAAGATCCGCGCGATATCTTCATCGCCGGCGACGGTAAGCCCTTCGCACAACTGAAGCGCAATGCAAAGCTCGGCACGTCTTCGGTGCGCCGCCAGGCGCAAGCGCTGCGTGTTCGCCCCGATCTCGAAATCGTTTCCTTGCGCGGCAATGTCGAAACGCGTCTCGCCAAACTCGCGCGCGGCGAGGCCGATGGGATCATGCTGGCGCTGGCCGGCGTCACGCGGCTGAAGCTGCAATTGCCGCAGGCCCAAACGCTCGACGATTTTCTGCCCGCGCTCTGCCAAGGCGCCATCGGCATCGAGGTCCGCGAAGCGGATGCGCGCGCACGCGCGCTGGTGGCGCCTATCGACGACCCCAAGACGCACCTCGCCATATCGTGCGAGCGCGGCTTCCTTGCGGAATTGGACGGCTCCTGCCGCACCCCGATTGCCGGGCTCGCCAGGCTTTCGAATCAGACTCTTAGCTTTCGCGGCGAAGTGCTGAGCCTTGACGGACGGAACTTTTGGACCGCTTCGCGCGATATCTTGAACGCCAGCCGGGAGACGGCAAATGCAGCAGGGCGCGATGCGGCGCGCGAAATCCCTGCATTAGCGGGCGATTCTCTTCCGAGGTTCTAAAATCAATCCCATGCGGCTTCTTGTGACCCGGCCTCGCGAAGACGCCGATGCGCTTACAGAAATCCTGCGTAGCAAGGGGCATATTCCGATCGTCGCACCGGTGATGGAATTGCGCATGATCGCGGGGCCGCCCGTGCCGCTCGAAGGCGTGCAGGGCGTGCTGGCGACCAGCGCGAATGGCGTGCGCGCACTCGCTGCCCGTAACCCAATGCGCAAACTCACGCTCTATGCGGTCGGCCCGCAGACGGCGGAAGCGGCGCGGCGCGCCGGCTTCACCAAAGTCGTCAGCGCCGATGGCGATTCCACCGCGCTGGTGGAATTGGTCGCGAGCGACGCCGATCCTGCAAAAGGCATGTTGCTGCACGCGGCGGGTGCCGAAACCGCCGGCCGCGTTCGGAGCGCTCTACAGCAGCGCGGCTTCACCGTCGAAACCATCGTGCTCTATGAAGCGGCGCCCGTGGCAACCCTTCCCATCGAGGCGGCAACCTTGTTGCGCGACGGCACGCTCGACGGCGTGCTGCTGTTCTCGCCGCGTAGCGCCAAGACCTTCGCCACGCTCGTCGCCGAAGCGGGGTTGGAAACGGCAACCGCGCCCCTGCAAGCCTTCTGCATCAGCGCGGCGACGGCGGGCGCGTTGGCGCCTTTGAATTTCGCGCGCGTCGCGGTGGCCGGAGAGCCCAATCAGAGCGCGATGCTCGCGCTCATTCCCGCACCGGCACCGGCGCCATAGGCCGCGGGCGCCTTGTCGCAAGTGTTTGTCTTGCTGCGGTCCCATCGGCTGCTATAAATCCAAGCGTTCGCTGCCCCATTTTTCCGCTTCTCAAGGCGTCCCCATGAACATCCACGAATATCAGGCGAAAGAGGTCCTCTCCGCCTTTGGCGTTCCGGTGCCCAAGGGCAAACCGGCTTTCACGGTCGATGAGGCCGTCGCCGCCGCCAAGGCGCTTCCCGGCCCGGTCTGGGTGGTCAAGGCGCAAATTCATGCCGGCGGGCGCGGCAAGGGCGGCGGCGTCAAGGTCGTCAAATCCATCGACGACGTGAAGAAGGAAGCGGCGCGCATCCTCGGCATGAATCTCGTCACCCATCAGACAGGGCCGGCGGGACGCATCGTGCGCCGGCTCTATATCGAGGACGGCTCGGCTATCGAGCGTGAGCTATATCTCTCGGCGCTGGTGGACCGCGAGACCGCGCGCGTCGCCTTCATCGCCTCGACCGAAGGCGGCATGGACATCGAAGAGGTCGCGCATAAGACGCCGGAAAAGATTCTGACCTTCAACATCGATCCGGCCGCAGGGTTCAGCGCCCATACGGGCCGCAGCATCGCGACCGCACTGAAGCTCTCGGGCGAGAGCGCCAAGCAGGCGAGCGCTTTGATCGCCAATCTCTACAAGGCGTTCGTCGCGAAGGACATGAGCCTTCTGGAAATCAATCCGTTGGTCGTCACCAAAGACGGCTCGGTCGTCTGTCTCGATGCCAAGATCAATTTCGACGACAACGCCCTTTTCCGCCACAAAGACATTCAGGCCCTGCGCGATACGGACGAAGAAGATCCGACGGAGCTCGAAGCCTCCAAATACGATCTCAATTTCATCAAGCTCGACGGCTCCATCGGCTGCATGGTCAACGGCGCCGGCCTTGCCATGGCGACGATGGACATCATCAAGCTCTATGGCGAGGAGCCCGCGAACTTCCTCGATGTCGGCGGCGGCGCCTCCAGAGAGAAGGTGACGGCGGCATTGAAGATCATCCTCTCCGATCCGAACGTGAAAGGCATCCTCGTCAACATCTTCGGCGGCATCATGCGTTGCGACATCATCGCCAATGGCATCGTCGAAGCGGCGAAGGAAATCTCGCTGAAGATTCCGGTGGTGGTGCGGCTCGAAGGCACCAATGTCGCGCAAGGAAAAGAAATCCTCGCAAAATCTGGGCTCGACATCATCTCCGCCAACGATCTCGCCGACGCCGCGCAGAAGATCGTCAAAGCCGTCAAGGAGCGCCGCTGATCCGATGAAGCGGTCCGATTACACGCGCGAAAAAGACAGCCGGCTGCGCGAAAAACGCAGCAGCACGGATCGGGCGGAGCGCGTGCTGTGGGATTATTTGCGCAACACGAAGATCAACGGATTTTCCTTCGCGCGCCAAGTCAAGCTCGGCCCCTACGTGCTGGATTTCTATTGCGCGCCCGCCAAGCTCGCCATCGAGCTCGATGCCGGTCAGCACGCCACCGGGGCGCGCTCGGTGCGCAACACGGCGAGGACCCGTTACCTGAACAAGAAGCGCATTGACGTCATACGCTTTGACAATGACGAACTGACCAAGAACTTCGACGGCGTTTGTGAAAGTATCGCGCGCGCGCTGCCGGAAAGCCCAACAAGCCCGTCTATGCGCGTTGGCGCTACGACGGGCGCTCTGCCTCTTTCCAGGCAGGGCTGAACATATCGAGCGCAAGATCATGTCCATCATCGTCGACAAGAATACCAAGGTCATCTGCCAAGGCTTCACCGGGGCGCAAGGCACATTCCATTCCGAACAGGCGATCGCCTACGGCACCAAGATGGTCGGCGGCGTCAGCCCCGGCAAAGGCGGCAGCACGCATCTCGGTTTGCCGGTCTTCGACACGGTGCGCGAAGCACGCGAAGCGACCGGCGCCACCGCGACCGCGATCTATGTGCCGCCGCCCTTCGCGGCCGACGCGATCCTGGAAGCCATCGATGCCGGCATCGAGCTTGCCGTCTGCATCACCGAAGGCATTCCGGTGCTCGACATGGTCAAGGTGAAACGCGCGTTGTGCGGATCGCGCACGCGGCTTATTGGACCGAATTGCCCCGGCATCATCACGCCCGGCGAATGCAAGATCGGCATCATGCCCGGCCACATCCATCGCCGCGGCTCGGTCGGTATCGTTTCGCGTTCGGGCACGCTCACCTATGAAGCGGTCGCGCAGACGACGGCGGCGGGCCTTGGACAAACCACCTGCGTTGGCATCGGCGGCGATCCCGTCAAAGGCACCGAACATATCGACGTGCTGGAGATGTTCCTCGCCGATCCCGAGACTCAGAGCATCATCATGATCGGCGAGATCGGCGGCTCGGCCGAGGAAGATGCGGCCGATTTCATCAAGCGCTCCAAGGTCAAAAAACCGACCGTCGGCTTCATCGCCGGCGTCACCGCGCCTCCGGGCCGGCGCATGGGCCATGCCGGCGCCATCATCTCGGGCGGCAAGGGCGATGCGGGCTCCAAGATCGAGGCCATGAAGGCGGCCGGGATCCGGGTATCCCCCAATCCGGCGGCGCTCGGAACGACGCTGAAGGAACTTCTGGCAGGGCGTTGAAACCTCATTGATTTTGGCCCCGATGATGCAATGTTAAACATGTTCCTTTAGATACCTTCTCATCTTTGTCGTTGCGGTTGCCTTGTCGAGGAAAGGGACGGATCGGCCTTAGGGGCCCACTGAATAGTCCGTCAACCGATTGAAATGACTGCGGAATCGAAATCAGACCGGAAGCTGAAGGGGCCGTCGCCCAACGATGTCCTGGAGGCGACCTCATTCCTCTACGGCACCAATGCCGGCTTCATCGAAGGGCTTTACGCCCAATATTTGAGCGAGCCCGCTTCGGTCGATGGAGCGTGGCGCGCCTTCTTCGACGCGCTGGGCGATTCCGGGCTCTCCCCCACCCAATTGGGACGGGGCCCGTCCTGGCGGCGCGACGCCAAGCTGCAATTCGAAAATGGCGAGCTGGTGCAGGCGCTGACCTCCAATTGGGCGGCCCCGGCCGCATCCGCCAAGAAGCCGGCCGCGCCGCAAGCTGCGACTCCCACATCGACCGCCGACGCGGCGACCGCCGCGCAAACCGGCATCCGCACCTTTCAGCTCGTGCGTGCTTTTCGCCAGCTCGGCCATCTCGAAGCGAATCTCGATCCGCTCGGCCTCGAGAAGCGCAAGCCGATGCCGCAATTGCAGACCAATTTCTATTTCCCCGACGACGAACTCGACCGCCCCGTCTTCATGGACGGCCTCATGGGGATGGAGAAGACGACGCCGCGTAAGCTCGTCGAGATCCTGCGGCGCGTCTATTGCGGACCCATCGGCTACGAATACATGCACATCAACGATCCCGAGCAGCGCGAATGGCTGCAAAGCCGGATCGAAGGCCCCGAAGCGCGCATCACCTTCACCGTCAACGGCAAGCGCGCGATCCTGAACAAGCTCGTCGAAGCCGAGATGTTCGAAAAATTCTGCGGCGTGAAATTCGTCGGCACCAAGCGCTTTGGGCTCGACGGCGGCGAAGCGATGATCCCGGCGCTTGAGCAGATCATCAAGCGCGGCGGCCAATTGGGCGTGCGCGACATCGTGCTCGGCATGCCCCATCGCGGCCGGCTGAACGTGCTCGCCAATGTGTTGGCCAAGCCCTATCGCCAACTTTTCCACGAATTCCAGGGCGGCTCCGCCAAACCCTCCGACGTGCAGGGTTCGGGCGACGTCAAATATCATCTCGGCGCTTCGTCGGATCGCGAGTTCGACGGCAAGAAAGTGCATCTGTCCCTGACCGCCAATCCTTCGCATCTCGAAATCGTCGATCCGGTGGTGCTGGGGAAAGTGCGCGCCAAGCAATTTCAATTGGACGACACGGGCGAGCGCAGTTCGGTTCTGCCCCTGCTGCTGCACGGCGATGCGGCGTTCGCGGGCCAAGGCGTGGTGGCGGAATGTTTCGCCATGTCGGGCACCAAGGGCTTCCGCATCGGCGGCACGATCCATTTCATCGTCAACAATCAGATCGGCTTCACCACCGCGCCCGCCTATGCGCGCTCTTCGCCCTATCCGTCCGACGTCGCCCTGATGGTGCAGGCGCCGATCTTCCACGTGAACGGCGATGATCCCGAAGCCGTCGTGCATGCGACGCGCATCGCCACCGAATTCCGCCAGCTGTTCGGCAAGGACGTCGTCATCGACATGTTCTGCTATCGCCGCTTCGGCCATAACGAAGGCGACGAGCCGTCATTCACCCAGCCTTTGATGTATCGCGCCATCCACGATCATCCCACTACGCTGGAAATCTATTCCAAGCGGTTGATCGAAGAGGGCGTCGTTTCCGAAGCCGAAGTTGAAGCGATGGTGGCGGAGTTCCACAAGCGTCTCGAGGATGCGCTGGAAGGCTCCAAAGCGCATCTTCCCAACAAGGCCGATTGGCTCGACGGACGCTGGACCGGCTTCGAGACGGCGCCGCGCGGCGACCGTAGAGGCACCACGGGCGCCGAGATGGACCGTCTGAAAGAAGTCGGCCACGCCATTTCGTCGGCGCCCGACGGCTTCCATTTGCACAAGACCATCGCGCGTCTGCTCGAAACCAAGCGCGGCATGATCGAAAAAGGCGAAGGCATCGACTGGTCGACCGGCGAAGCGCTCGCTTTCGGCACGCTGCTCGCCGAAGGATTTCCCGTGCGCCTGTGCGGCCAGGATTCCTCGCGCGGCACCTTCTCGCAGCGCCATTGCGCGCTGGTCGATCAGGAAACCGAGCAACGCTACATCCCGCTCTCCCACATCAACAAGGATCAAGCGGAATTCGAAGTGGTGGATTCGCTGCTCTCCGAGGAAGCGGTGCTCGGCTTCGAATATGGCTACAGCCTCGCCGAGCCCAAGGCGCTGGTGCTGTGGGAAGCCCAGTTCGGCGATTTCGTCAATGGCGCCCAGGTCGTCATCGACCAGTTCATCGCCTCGGGCGAAATGAAATGGCTGCGCATGTCGGGCCTGGTGATGCTGCTGCCGCATGGCTTCGAAGGCCAGGGGCCAGAACATTCCTCCGCCCGGCTCGAGCGCTTCCTGCAGCTTTGCGCCGACGACAATATGCAAGTCGCCAATTGCACGACGCCGGCGAACCTGTTCCATATATTGCGCCGGCAATTGCACCGCAATTTCCGCAAGCCCCTGATCGTGATGACGCCCAAATCGCTGCTGCGCCACAAGCGCGCGGTGTCGAAGCTGAGCGAGATGGGACCGGACACGTCGTTCCACCGCATCCTGTGGGACGATGCCCAAAGCGCGCCCGGCTCGACCATCGCGCTGAAACCGGATGAAGAGATCAAACGCATCGTCCTGTGCTCGGGCAAGGTCTATTACGATCTGCTCGACGAGCGCGAGAAGATGGGCCAAACCAACGTCCAGCTCTTGCGCGTGGAACAGCTTTATCCATTCGCCGGCCTCGCGCTGATCGACGAGCTGACGCGCTTCCCCGAAGCCGAAATCATCTGGTGCCAGGAAGAGCCCAAGAACCAGGGCGCGTGGAGCTTCATGGCGCCGCATATCGAATCGGTGATGGAACAATTGCATCGCAAAGGACCGCTGCGTTATGCCGGGCGCAAAAGCTCCGCCTCGCCCGCGGTTGGCCAAGCGAGCCAGCATCTTGCCGAACTGAAAGCCTTCTTGAACGACGCGCTGACCCTTTAGGCCATACAGAGAGGCCGCCATGAGCATCCAAATCAAAGTGCCGGCGATGGGGGAATCGGTCACCGAAGCGACCATCGCGCGCTGGCTGAAGAAGGAAGGCGATGCCGTCAAACAGGACGAGCCGCTGGTCGAGCTTGAAACCGACAAGGTGAATGTCGAGGTGCCCTCGCCCGCCGCCGGCGTGCTGGAACATATCGAGGTCCAGCAAGGCGGCACCGTGAGCGTCGGCACCGTGCTCGGCGCTGTCAAAGAAGGCGCCGCACCCAAGGCCGAAGCGAAAGCCGACGCAAAGCCGGAGAGGCGCGCGGAAGCCGCAAAAAACGAAGCTCCCAAAGCTAAAGCAGCCAATAGTACGCCTCCGCCGCCACCGCCATCGGTCAGGCGCATCGCCGAGGAAGAGAAGCTCGAAATCTCGTCCATTGCCGGATCCGGCAAGCGCGGACAGGTGACCAAGGGCGATGCGTTGAAGGCGCTGGAAACGGCGAAGACCGCGACCGCTGCTGCGAAGCCTGCCGCACCGTCCGCAGCCCAGGGGCCGCGCCCCAAGGCGGAACGCGAGGAGCGCGTGGCGATGTCGCGCCTGCGCAAGACCATCGCGCTGCGCCTCAAGGAAAGCCAGGAGATCGCCGCCCAGCTCACCACCTTCAACGAAGTCGACATGTCGAAGGTGATGGGCTTGCGCGCCGCCTATAAGGACGGCTTCGAGAAGAAGCACGGCGTCAAGCTCGGCTTCATGTCCTTCTTCGTCAAAGCGTGCGTGGCGGCGTTGAAGGAGATTCCGGGCGTCAACGCCGAGATCGACGGCGACGACATCGTCTACAAGAATTATTACGACATCGGCGTCGCCGTCTCGACCGAGCGCGGGCTTGTGGTGCCGGTGGTGCGCGAAGCCGATGCGCTCTCGCTCGCCGACATCGAGAAGACCATCGGCGATTTCGGCGCGCGCGCCTGCGACAACAAATTGAAGCTCGAGGAATTGCTCGGCGGCACCTTCACCATCACCAATGGCGGCGTGTTCGGCTCGCTGATGTCGACGCCGATCCTCAACATGCCGCAATCGGGCATTCTCGGGATGCACAAGATCCAGAACCGGCCCGTCGCGATCGGCGACAAGATCGAAATCCGGCCGATGATGTATCTGGCGCTGTCCTACGATCATCGCCTCGTCGATGGGCGCGAGGCCGTCACCTTCCTGGTGCGGGTGAAGGAAAATCTCGAAGACCCGCAGCGCATGCTACTGGATTTGTAATCATGGCCGACCAATTCGATGTGGTGGTCATCGGGGGCGGTCCCGGCGGTTACAATTGCGCCATCCGTCTGGGCCAGCTCGGGCTCAAAGCGGCTTGCGTCGATGCGCGCGGCACGTTCGGCGGCACCTGCCTGAATGTCGGCTGCATTCCTTCCAAAGCGCTGCTGCACGCAAGCGATCTCTATCAGATGGCGCGCCTCGATTTTCCGAGGTTCGGCATCACGGGCACGCTCGGCCTCGATCTGAACGCCATGATGGCGCACAAGAACAAGGTGGTCGGCGAGCTCACCAAGGGCGTCGAGTACCTGCTCAAGAAGAACAAGTGCGAAGCCATTGTCGGCGAGGCGAAGATCGCAGCCCCGGGGCGCGTCACCGTGACCACCAAGGACGGCACGCGCGAGCTGGAAACCAAGAACATCGTCATCGCCACCGGCTCCGATGTGACGCCGCTCGCGGGCGTCACTATCGATGAAAAGCAAATCGTCTCCTCGGCCGGCGCATTGTCGTTTGAGTCTGCACCGCCGCGGCTGCTGGTCGTCGGCGCCGGCGTGATCGGGCTGGAGCTCGGCTCGGTCTGGCGGCGGCTCGGCTCGGACGTCACGGTGGTCGAATTCCTCGACCGCATTGTGCCGGGCGTCGATTCCGAAGTGGCGAAGCAATTTCAGCGCTTGCTCGAAAAGCAAGGGATGAAATTCAAGCTCGCGGCAAAGGTCGTCGGCGTCGAGAAGAACGGCGCGGCGCTTTCCGTCGCCATCGAACCCGCCGCCGGGGGGCTGCGCGAGATGTTCGAAGCCGATGCGATGCTGGTCGCCATCGGACGGCGCGCCTTCACGGACGGGCTCGGGCTCGATGCCATCGGCATAAAACGCGACTCACGCGGCCGCGTGATGACGGACGCGCATTTCGAGACCAATGTGGACGGCATCTGGGCCATCGGCGACGTGCGCGAAGGCGCGATGCTGGCGCACAAGGCAGAGGACGAAGCGGTCGCCTGCGCGGAACTCATCGCCGGGCACGCCGGGCACGTCAATTACGACGCCATTCCGTCGGTCATCTACACCTATCCGGAAGTCGCGACGGTCGGAAAGACGGAAGAGGAATTGAAGTCGGCGGGCGTCGCCTACAAGGTCGGCAAATTCCCCTTCACCGCCAATGCGCGGGCCAAATCGAATCTGACGACCGAGGGTTTCGTGAAGATCATCGCCGACGCTAAGACCGACCGGGTCTTGGGTGTGCACATGATCGGCCCCGATGTCGGTAACATGATCGGCGAGGCCTCGCTCGCCATCGAGTTCTCGGCGTCTTCCGAAGACATCGCGCGCACCAGCCACCCGCATCCGACGCTGACCGAAGCGATCCGTCAGGCCGCCATGGCCGTCGGCGGCTGGACCATGCAGATGTGACACGCATTAGCGTGTCACAAGAAAAAGCCCCGCGGGGCGAACCCCACGGGGCTATCAAAAAGGCTGCTGCTTCTTGGCGAGCGTTTAGCCTTTGTATGCTGGAGCTTTTTTAGCTCGCGTGTTTCAGGTTCACCGCGCCGATGCCGGCCGCGACGTTCAACCCGGTATTGCCTTCGATGCTGAGCGGCTGCAGCGCGATCGACTTGTCGAACCCGCCGACGAGCACGTTGGCACCAAGGCCAACGCCGACCGTCGCTTGGGCCGACACGCCGCCATAGCCACCTTCAAGCGCGCCCGGCTTCAGGTCGGACGCCGGCGCGATCACATTCCAGATGATGACGCCGCCCTTGGTATAGCCGATGTCGATGCCGACCTTGGAGATGTCGCCCATATAACGCTCGGGCGAACCGCCATTGGGCACATAGCTGCAGCGGATATCCTTGGACGAGCCGAGGATGTAGCCCCAGCCGGATTCCACGTTGTAGGTCAGCACGCCGACCTTCACGCCGGCCGCCTGGGCAGGCATCGCGAACGCGCTGATAGCAAGCACAGCCGCGCCAATCATGCCGAGTTTGTTAGACATGGTGAATCTCCTTCGTTTGTCGTTCTACGGAATTGTCCCTTCCCGGCCACGGATTTCGCGTCCGGTTCGTCTGGCTAGGTAACGTCCCGGCTACGGTCTGGTTCCGCGTTTGGACAACGGCCGAGGTGACGCTTTCCATCCGGCATCACTGAGCCGGCACCGTTAAGGTCTTTTCTCGAGGTCACGCACTTGTTCGGGACGAAAGCCGATGCCGACCAACCGCGCAGGGAGACGGCGCAGCCACGGACAGCGATCCAATAGTTTCACCGCGAGAGGCGGCTTGGGATCGCGCTTCAAGTTTAGCACACGCGTCATGATCCGATTCTGGATCGCGCGTTGCAGAATTTGCGTGAGCTTCGCGGCAAGCGCGCGGCGCTTCTGCACCTTGGCGAGCAGGCCGAGCGGGACCACGCCTTCGCGCAACGCATCGCCGAGAATATTCGCCGCCGCCACCGCATCCTGGATTGCGAGATTGATGCCGACGCCGCCGATGGGCGACATCGCATGCGCCGCATCTCCGATGCAGAGAAGACCGGGCCGATACCATTGGCGCAAGCGGTCGACCGTCACGGTCAGCAATTTGATCTGCTCCCAATCTTCGAGTTCGGCCACGCGGTCGGCGCAATTCGGCGCCACCCGCACGATGAGCGCGCGGAACGCGTCCACCCCCCCCGCCTTCAAACGGTCCGCGCCACCCTTCGGAATGACGAGGGCGCATTGCCAATAATCGCCACGGTCGAGCGTGACGAAGATAGCGCCCGCCGCGATGCGCCCCAAAACTTCGGCGGAATCGGTTTCCTTGCGCGACAGCCGCAGCCACAACACGTCGATGGGCACGCCGAATTCGTCACGCGGCAACCCTGCGGCGTCGCGCAAGGTGGAATGACGCCCGTCGCAAGCCACCACAAGATCGGCGCGGACAGAAAGCGGTCCCTCCGGTGTCGTCGCCGCAACGCCGACGATGCGTTCGCACTCGGTGACGAGATCCGTCGCTTCCGCTTCCATCGCTAAGCGAAAATTCGGATAGCGCTTGGCGGCGCTGCTGAGAAAATCCAGAAAGTCCCATTGCGGCATCAGCGCGATGAAACGGCAATGCGCCGGTACATGGGTGAAATCGGCGAGCCGCACACTGACCCCGCCGATGATGCCGGAGAGCTCGCTTAACCGCTGATGGGGGCGCTGGAGGAATTCCTCCAGCAGGCCGAGTTCGTACATCACCTCCAGCGTCGAGGGATGCACCGTGTCGCCGCGAAAGTCGCGTAGGAAACCCTTGTGCTTCTCCAGCACCAGGACTTCGACGCCCGCGCGCGCCAGGAGCAGACCCAGCATCATGCCAGCCGGCCCGCCGCCCACGATGCAGCAGCGCGTCTTTATGGTCTCGGCTTCCCCGTCCCGGCGCATGGTGGAAGCCCTCACGCTATCGGCATCAGGCGGGATTCTAGCTATTTTGGCGGGAAAGCGACAATATCGGGCAAAGGCGCTGGGAGGCATTCATGTCTGACAATCACGACCAATTAGGCCGCAGAAGTTTCCTCAACAGAATCGCGGCGGCCGCCTCCGCCGTGCCGTTGGCGCCCGCGCTACTCGCCATTCCCGCAGCCTCCGTCCCGGCGCGCGAAGCCGAAGCCGCCCAGGCTGCGGCCGCGCATAAGGGCGCGTCCGGCTACACGCCGAAGCTCGCCGATTACGTGACGAAGTTCCGCTATGACGATGCGCCGGCCGAAGTGCGCCAGCGCATGAAGGACTGCATCACCGATACGGTGGCGGTGATCCTCTATGGCGGCCAGCTGCCGTGGAGCCAGATGATCATCGCTCACGCGAAGAAGACCGGCCCCGGCGGCAAGAGCCGCATCCTGGGCACGGGCGCGACGGGCGTGCAAGCGCCGTCGGCCGCGCTCGCGCATGGTGCGATGACGCACGCTTTCGAGCTCGACAATCTGACCGATCCCAATTCCGGTTCGCATCCTGGCGCGACCATGTTTTCGGCCGGGCTCGCGGTCGCGCAGGAACGCGGCCTTGGCGGACGCGCTCTGCTCGAAGGGATGATCGCGGGCGGTGAAGCGATGATCCGCATCGGACTGGCGGCGAAGGGCACGCTGGAACCGCGCGGCTTCCATGCGCCGGGCACCACAGGACCGTTCGGCGGCGCCATCACGGTCGGCAAGCTGATGGGCTTCGACAATGTCAAAATGACCAACGCGCTCGGCATTGCCGGCTCGCTCTGCGGCGGGCTTCTCGAATTCGCGCATTCGGGAACCGGCGCGATGGTGAAGCGCCTGCATTTGGGACGCGCCGCCGAATCGGGCGTGCTTGCGGCCAGTCTGGCAGCGGACGGATTCACCGGACCCAACACGGTGCTCGAAGGTGAAGCCGGTTATCTCAACGCCTTCGGCGAGGATCCCGATTACGAAGTGCTCACGGGCGGGCTCGGACGCGATTACGTGAATATGAGCATCATGTTGAAGCGCTTCGCCTGCCACATCACCGCGCACCGCCCCGTTGAAGCGATGCTCGATTTGCGCAACGAGCACAAATTCGCGCCCGCCGACATCGAAACCATCGCCATCACCGGCAATCAGCGCATGGTAGGGCCGAACAATATTCCAGCCCCGCCCGACCGCCTGCTGGCGCAATACAGCGTGCCGTTCTCGGTCGCGCTTTCGCTTTATCGCAATCCCATCGATCCGGACTCATTCGACGAGAACGTGCATCGCGATGCGCAAATCCTCGCGATGGCCAAGCGCGTGAAGATGATCATTAAGCCCGGCCAGACGCGCGAAGATATGACGACGACCCTTGCCGTCACGCTCAAGAACGGCCGTACACTGACGAAATTGACGACCGAATTCCAAGGCACGCCGGCGCGGCCTCTGAATCGTGCAGGCTTGCGCGAAAAATTCATGCTGATGAGCAAGCGCTTCCAGCGCGCTGAGATGGAGCGTCTGTTCGACCGCCTGCAAAACATCGAGACCGAGCGAAACCTCGACTGGATTTCGGTCTGATTTTTCGCAAGTGCGGCCGCGCTCGCGGTTCCCGATTTTAACGATTCGGGAACGATGGGAATTCGTGAACGTTTGTACTTCGATCCGATAAGGAGAGAAGGGACATGTTCGCGAAATCCTCACTCAAACATCTAAGCCTATCGGCCGTGCTGTTCGCCGGCCTCGCATTGACGGCTTGCGGAACGACGCCGGGAGAACGCGCGCTGTCGGGCGGCTTGCTCGGTGCGGGCACCGGCGCCGCCATCGGTTCGCTGAGCGGAAGCGCCGGAACGGGCGCCATCATCGGCGGTCTCGGCGGCGCGGCCATTGGCGCCATCACGACGCCGTCGAGCCAACGCACCTCTTATCGCAGCCGTTGCGTACGCTGGTCGCCCTCGACGGGACGCTGCACACGGCGTGCATAGTTGTTGATATCCCGCCGCGCATTCCGCGGCCACGTTCAGAAATCTTAGCGTACTTTCCTTGCCCATGACGAAGGGATGCGGTGCCCCCGTTGTGCGGGTTTTCAGCGCCGCGATTTTATTGAGCGCATCGTCATAGCTCGGATGATTCGACGGCGTCACGTCGGCCTCGCGCTCGTCAACCACACGGGAAAATTTCTCCGCCGAGTCGATGTAGGCCGTAAAGTTCTCCGGTATGGGCCGGAAGTTGAATGCCGTCCCGCCCCACTGCGCGCCGACATGACGCCGTTCGCCGTCTTTTAGCGGCATGATGATGGAAAGCGTGCCCGGCGTGTGCGGCGGCGTTACGGTGAATTCGATAGTGGTGTCGCCAAGCGTGAGCGCACCGCCATCGCGCACCGAAAGACCGCGCTTGGGGATCGGCCCGCGCGCCGGATTGGTCACCGGCGACAGCGCGGCCAGATAATCCCAATCGATGCTGCTCATCACCAATTGGGCGCGGAATTTGTCGGCGAGATATTGCGCGCCGCCGAAATGATCGCCATGGGCGTGCGTGATGACGACATATTTGATCGCCGCCGGATCGAGCCCCAGTTTCCGTAAACCGCCTTCGATAGAGGTCTCGGCTTCCTGCGCATTATTCAGCGCATCGATGACGATGATGCCGTCCGAGGTGGTGAGGGCCCAGGCCGATACGCTGGGGATGCCGACGAAATAGAGATTGTCGAACACCTTCGCGGGTTCGGCGGTGTTGTTTCCGGCTCCGGACGCGCGCGACGCGCAGAGGCTCAAAATTCCCGTCTGGTCCTTGCCGGCGGCTCTTATCGCGGCGGCGATATGGCTCTCGGCCGATGCCGCCCATGCTCCATATCCGATAAGCGTCAGGCTCGCCGCGAGCGCCGCCGTCGTAACATTCGCCCTGGACATGGTGTTGCCTTTCGCGGGAACCGTCGGAAGGTTAGAGCGCGCAACGCGGCGCGCCAACCGAAGCTGCGCGAAGCCGTTAACAGCCCTCCTTCGCCCCAGCGGCTTCGGAGGGCAACCTTCCGCTGCTGCGCAGCGAAGGTTGGTGGCCCCGGCCCGACTTGAACGGGCACGTCCCTTTCGGAACAACGGATTTTAAGTCCGGTGCGTCTACCATTCCGCCACGGGGCCCCAAGCCTGAGTTCGCCTCAAGCGAGCGTGAAGCACAATCGCACCAGGACGAGGCCGTCAAGCGCGCCCGCAGCCGACCGGCACCTGTGACAGAGGCGGCATCCTCGTGCTAGGCGTTCGCCCATGATTGCGGTGCTTATCCTGATTTTTGCCGGTGTCGCGCTGGTGGCCGCGTCCTTCGTGGTGCTGCCGCTGCTGCGCGCCAAGAATGGCGCGCCGGGCAAGTCCTGGCTGGCTGCGGGCGGCGGGCTTGGGGTGATGGCGGCCGGTCTCGGCATCTATGCCGTGCTCGGCCAGCCGACCATCGCTCTCGATACGCTGACCGGCCCCGGCACCAGCAATTACCCCGCGCTGATCGCCACCCTCGCCAAGCAAATGCCGAACAGGCCGAACGACATCCAGGGCTGGACCTTGCTCGGTCGCGGCTATCTTGCCCTGGGCGTCCCCGTGCAGGCCGCCAAAGCGTTGCAGCGCGCGGTCCAAGTCGCCACAGCCGAGCAGGGCGCCGCCCCTCCGGAGCTGCTGTCGGCCTATGGCGAAGCGCTTTCCGAACAGGCGGGTCAGGTCACCAAGGAAGCCGAAGCGGTGTTCCAGCAGGCGCTCGCGGCAGATCCGAGCGATCTGACCGCGCGCTTTTATATGGGCTTCGCGTTCGTCGCCCGCGGCGACAGGGCCGGCGCCTTGAACATCTGGGAAGGCCTTCTCGCCGATACGCCCCCGGATGTCGCCTGGCGGGGCACGCTGGTCGATGCGATGGCCGGCTTGCGCTCGCTCGAGGGCGGCGCGGCGCCGAACCCGGCCGCCATGGTGGCGCAGCTGGCAACCCGGCTCGAAACCAACCCGAATGATCTGCCAGGCTGGCTGCGGCTGATCCGCGCCTATTCCGTGCTCGGCGACAAGCAGAAGGCAACAGAAGCTCTGGCGAAAGCGCGCGGCGTATTCGCCAACCAGGGCGATGCCGAAGCGCAATTGGCGGAAGCGGCCCGCGAGAACGCGCTAAACTAAAACGGCCGCGCGAGCGGCCGTCGAAACCCCGATATTTTCAGGTGATTAACCGGCTACGCGGCCCTGCCAGACGGGCCAGCACGCCGGCTTTCCGGCGGCCTTGGCTGCCGTATAAAGCTTTTGCTGCGCGTCTTCGGCATTGTTGCCATCGGCGGTGGCGACGTAGTCATTGGTGCCCGAGCACCAGACATAGAATTGATGCGTGCCCGTGGCGAAGAAATCGACCTGACGATCGGAGGAGAAATTACCTGCCGCCGCCACGCCTGCGGCGGCGAACAACACGCCCGCGACGGCAGCAACCAAGACACGCTTTGCAATCATAAGAGATCAGTCCGTAGTGGGGCCAACTGTGGAAAACTGCCACAGCCGGGGCTATCCGGCAACCCTAAATATGTTGCGGCGTGACATTTATCCCTCGGGAGCTTCACAACAATTTGCCAGCCAAGTGGTTAAGGTCAGGCTCGAAAATTGGCCTATCTTGGGTCTGTAACCGCCTCCGGCTCGACCCCTAGTGAGCGGGCGAGTTGGGCGATCTCCTCTGCGGCGCGCGCCACCGCCCCCTCATCCCGCCCCCTGACGACGAGCATCGTGCCCGCGCTGCGGCCCGTCGCCGAATCGCCGAAGAACGGATAGGAGCCGATGGCGATTTCCGAATGGCGGTCCTGGATCGCGGCAAGCGCGGCCGCGATGCCGCCTTCGGGAAGCCGAACGGTGAGGCTGCGGCTGATCATCTTCGTCCCACGCGTGAGACGGGGCCGCACATCTTCCAGCATGGCCTGCATGATCTTGGGCACGCCGGCCATGACGAAGACATTGCCGATCTGGAATCCCGGCGCCACGGAGACGGAATTCTTGATCAGGACCGCGCCTCGCGGCATCCGCGCCATGCGCTGGCGCCGTTCGTTGAAATCTTGCGGCGTATAGCGCTTGGCGAGCAGCGCCAGGGCTTCGGTGTTGTGCTCGACGGGAAGGCCAAACGCTCGGCCGATCGCGTCGGACGTGATGTCGTCATGGGTGGGGCCAATGCCGCCGGTGGTGAAGAGATAGGTGTAGCGCAGCTTGAGCGCGTTCACGGCGGCGACGATTTCGCCCTCGATGTCGGGAACGAAGCGGACCTCCGAGAGATCGATACCGAGCTCGGCCAGAAAGCGCGCAATCGTGACCACATTCACGTCCTGGGTACGCCCGGACAGAATCTCGTCGCCGATTACGAGTACCGCCGCAGTGATCGGCTTGCCTTCGCCCACCTGTTCAAGCTCCCCCTGAAGCGGCGCTCCTGGACTTGCGGCCCTTGGCATCCCAAATGTAAGGACTTAAAGCTGTTCGTGATAGATTTGGCTTAGAAAGCATGGTCGAGAGAGCCGGGCAAGATGGCCCGCACGCTTTCCGCCGAACCGGAAAAAACACGAAGAACCGATGAACGACAGCCTGCCCACCGAACCCGCCGAACTGATGCTCGACCGCGAAGCGATCGAGGTCGCGCGCCGTTCGGCCTTCGCCGTGGCGACCCACCGGCCCGAGGATTTCGAGGGCATGCGCCGCGCCGGACGTCTGGCCGCCGAAGTGCTCGATTTGATGGTGCCCGAAGTGAAGCCCGGCGTGACCACGGCGGCGCTCGACAAAATCGCCTTCGATTACACGACCGCCCACGGCGCGCTGCCCGCCTGCCTCGGCTATCGCGGCTACCGCAACACGCTTTGCACTTCGATCAATCACGTCGTCTGCCACGGCATCCCGAGCGATCGGCCGCTGAAGGATGGCGACATCGTCAATATCGACGTGACCGTCATCCTCGATGGCTGGCACGGCGACACCAGCCGCATGTATTACGTCGGCGACGTGAAGCGCAAAGCGCAGCGCCTCGTCGAGATCACTTATGAATCGATGATGCGCGGCATCGCGGTGGTGAAGCCCGGCGCCACCACCGGCGACATCGGCCACGCGATCCAGACGTTCGCCGAGGACCAGGAACGCTGCTCCGTGGTGCGCGATTTCTGCGGTCACGGTCTGGGGCGCATTTTCCATGCGCTGCCCAACATCGTGCATTACGGACGGCCCGGTCAGGGCGCGGTATTGAAGACCGGCATGTTCTTCACGGTAGAGCCGATGATCAATCTCGGCGGCTATGCGGTGAAGGTGTTGAACGACGGCTGGACGGCGGTCACGCGCGACCGCTCTCATTCGGCGCAATTCGAGCACAGCATCGGCGTGACCCAGGATGGCTTCGAAATCTTCACGCTCTCGCCCAAAGGCTGGCACGCGCCTCCCTATCTCTGAGCCGGGCGCAAGCGGCAAAGACGTTCCACATTACCACGGCCATCGCCAGCGTTTGCGCGAGCGTTTTCTTGACGGCGGCGCCTCGCGCCTGGCACGAATGGCGATCTCGCATGAGTCTAGAAACCGCGGATCGCGGCAGCCTTCGGCTGATGCCGCTCGTCTATTCCAATCTTGCGCGCTGTGGTCTCGGCGATTCCTCGATGGCGGCTCTCAAGGAGCGCTATATCCGGACGCGCTATGCCAATAGGGAGCTCCTGAGACACCTCGCGCGCCTGCTGCTTTTGTTCGAGAGCAGAACAATTCCCACACTCGTGCTCAAGGGCGCGGCGCTCGGAGCGCTTGTCTACCGCGATCCCGGTCTACGGCCGATGGCCGATTTGGATGTCGCGGTGCCCCACAGCCATGCATCGCAGGCGACGACATTGCTGTTACAAAGCAATTGGTCATTGGAAAATATACCACTGCGCGTGCAAACCCGGCCAGCGTCCCTCGCAGCGCTGCAATTCTCATCGCCCGACGGCGTGCAATGAGATCTGCATTTTTCGCCTTTCCCCGAGAGCCTGTCATGGGAGGCCGTGGCGCCGTTCTGGTCGGCTTCCGTGCCGTTCGCCATCGCGGGCGCGAGCACGCTTACTTTGTCGGCAACGGACCATCTGCTTCACACGCTCGCGCATGGCGCCCGGGCGAACAAGGTTTCCCCTATCCGCTGGGTCGCGGACGCCATCTGGCTGTTGCGCGGCGAAGCGCCGATCGCCTGGGACCGCTTCGTTGCGCAAGCCGCCGCTTTACGATTGTCGCTCGTGGCCGCGCGCACGCTTGCCTATTTGCGCGACACGCATGGCGCCGCCGTACCGCCGGAAGCTTTGGCGGCATTGCGGGGGCGTTCCTCTATGCTTGAAACGCTGGAATTCGCGGTACGGCGTGGCGCCCGTCCGCATTGGGCACCGCTGATAAGGACCTGGGGCCGTTATGTGCGCCAACATGGGGAGCGGAATCTGCCCGCGCTGCTCGGCGGTTTTCCGTTTTATCTTCAGGAACAATGGTCCGCACGCAATTTGCCCGAGACCGCCTGGATCGGCTTGAAGAAATTGCCTTTTTTGCCGCGGTAGAGCGCGTTCCGACGCCCTTCCGTTCGCGCGGCGCGGGCGTTAGAACCTTGCCGAGGGGGCATCGGTTCCCAAAAGGTACGACCATGTTGAAACTCGACAACAATTCGCTCCTGCGCGATGCCGCCTATATCGACGGCGAATGGCGTGCCGCGCGCTCGGGCGCGCGTTTCGCGGTTCGGAACCCCGCGACCGGCGAAGTGATCGCCGAAGTGGCCGATCTTCTCGAGGACGATGTGCGCGACGCCATCGAAGCGGCCAACCGCGCCTGGGGTCCGTGGCGGGCCAAGACAGCCAAAGAGCGCGCGGGTCTCATGCGCAAATGGTACGAAATGATGATGGCGGCCCAAGAGGATCTGGCGCAGCTGATGACGGCCGAGCAGGGCAAGCCGCTGGCCGAAAGCCGGGGCGAAATCGCCTATGGCGCCAGCTTCGTCGAATGGTTCGCGGAAGAGGGAAAGCGCGTCTATGGCGATGTGATCCCGACCAATGCGAAAGGTCGCCGCATCCTCGTGATGAAGGAGCCGGTCGGCGTCGTCGCCGCGATCACGCCGTGGAATTTCCCCAATGCGATGATCACGCGTAAAGTCGCCCCCGCCCTCGCGGCCGGCTGCACCGCGGTGATCAAGCCGGCGCAATTGACGCCGCTCTCGGCGCTGGCGCTGGCCGAGCTGGCCCATCGCGCCGGCATTCCCAAAGGCGTCTTCAATGTCGTGACCTCGACGAAATCCGCGCGCGTCGGAAGGGAGCTCACCGGCAATCCGCTGGTGCGCAAATTCTCCTTCACCGGCTCGACCCCGATCGGCAAAGAGCTGATGGCGCAATGCGCCGCCACGGTGAAGAAGGTTTCGCTCGAACTCGGCGGCAATGCGCCGTTCATCGTGTTCGATGACGCCGATCTCGACGCCGCGGTCAAAGGCGCGATGGCCTCGAAATTCCGCAACATGGGCCAGACCTGCGTCTGCGCCAACCGCTTCCTGGTGCAGGACGGCGTCTATGACGCGTTCGCCGAAAAGCTCGGCGTTGCGGTCGCCGCGTTGAAAGTGGGCGACGGCGCCGCGCCCGGCGTCGATCAAGGCCCGCTCATCAACATGGCGGCGGTCGAAAAAGTCGAAAGCCTGATCGCGGAAGGCGTCGCCAAGGGCGCGAAGATCGTGCAGGGCGGCCATCGCCACAAATTGGGGCGCACCTTCTTCGAGCCCACCATTATCCGCGACGCCAAGCCCGACATGGAGTTTGCGCGCGAGGAAATCTTCGGCCCCGTGGTGACGCTGTTCCGCTTCCATAGCGACGAAGACGCCATCCGCATGGCCAATGACACCGAATACGGCCTCGCCGCCTATTTCTACGCGCGCGACGTCGGGCGCATCTTCAACGTGCTGGAAGGGCTCGAATACGGCATCATCGGGGTCAATGAGGGCCTCATCTCGACCGAGATCGCCCCCTTCGGCGGCATGAAAGAATCGGGGATAGGCCGCGAAGGCTCCAAATACGGCATAGAGGAATTCCTCGAAATCAAATATGTGGCCATGGGCGGCCTGAACCCATGACGGTGATTGCATGATCCCGCGCTACGCACGCGAGAAGATGACGGCGCTGTGGTCGCCGGAGACGAAGTACCGCATCTGGTTCGAGATCGAGGCGCATGCCGCCGACGCGATGGCGGAGCTCGGCGTGATCCCGAAGGAGGCGGCGAAGATCATCTGGGACAAGGGCCGCGACGCCAAATTCGACGCCGACCGCATCGATGCCATCGAACGCGAGGTCAAGCACGACGTCATCGCCTTCCTGACGCATCTGGCCGAGATCGTCGGGCCCGAAGCGCGCTTCGTCCATCAGGGCATGACCTCGTCCGACGTGCTCGACACGACACTGGCGGTGCAGCTATCGCGCGCCGCCGATATTCTGATCGAGGATGTCGATGCGTTGCTGGCCGCGCTTAAGCGCCGCGCCTTCGAATATAAAACGACGCCCACCATCGGCCGCAGCCACGGCATCCATGCCGAGCCAACCACGTTCGGGCTGAAGCTCGCGAGTTTCTACGCCGAGTTCGCGCGGGCGCGGGCGCGGCTCGTCAATGCGCGCGCCGAAATCGCCACTTCGGCGGTATCGGGCGCGGTCGGCACCTTCGCCAATGTTTCGCCAAAGGTCGAAGCCCACGTGGCTAAAGCGATGGGACTCAGCGTCGAACCCGTCTCGACCCAGGTAATCCCGCGCGACCGTCACGCGATGTATTTCGCCACGCTTGGCGTCGTCGCCTCTTCGCTCGAACGGCTCGCCACCGAAATCCGCCATCTGCAAAGAAGCGAAGTCGGTGAAGCGGAAGAGTTCTTCTCGGCCGGGCAGAAGGGCTCGTCCGCCATGCCGCATAAGCGCAATCCGATATTGTCGGAAAATCTGGCCGGCCTCGCCCGCATGGTGCGCGCTTATGCGATGCCGGCGATGGAGAACGTCGCGCTGTGGCACGAGCGCGACATCTCGCACTCCTCGGTCGAGCGCTATATCGGACCCGACGCCACCATCACGCTCGACTTCGCGCTGGCGCGCGCGACCGGGCTTATCGACAAGCTTGTCGTCTACCCGGAACGCATGCGGGCCAATCTCGAACGCACGCAAGGATTGTTCGCCAGCGGCCGCGTACTGCTGGCCCTCACCCAGAAGGGCATGGCGCGCGAGGACGCCTATGCGCTGGTGCAGGAAAACGCCATGCGCGCCTGGCGCGGCGAAGGCACGCTCGCCGATCTCCTAAAGGTGAACCAGGCCGTCTCGAAGCTGCTAAGCCCCGCCGAAATCGCCGAACTTTTCGGCCTCGACTACCATTTGAAGGAGGTCGATATGATCTTCGCCCGCGTGTTCGGGACTGATAAATAGAGTTTGAGCGGCAGCACCCTGGAACTGCGAACTTCCGCGCGCTAGTATCGGGCGCGAGAGGGAAGTCCGAACGGGAATGATCGAGAACCGGCATATCAGACGCAGTTTCTTGCGCGCGCGCATCGGCGTGGCGCCGATGCCGTCCTCCGCGCGCTGGGCGATGATCGTCTTGGGCGTGCTCGCGCTTTTCATCCAGAGCTTCGTCGTCCAGACGCATATCCATATTCCGCAAGCGACGGGCAAGGCGCAGACCTTGAGCCTGATCACGCTCGCATCCGCCGCGGTCGACCGCTTGGAGATCGATAATGCGAACGGTCCACGCGACCGTTTCCCGATCACCGGCGATCCGACGAACTGTCCGCTCTGCCAGGAAGTGACGCATTCGGGTCAATTCGTCGGAAGCACCGCGGCCCTTGCCGCGCTGCCCGTCACGGTGAATGTCAGCTTCATCGTCTTTGCGGACGCCGAGCCTTACATCTTCGCCGCCAGCCATACCTGGCGCGGCCGCGCACCACCCCAAGCCTAACTCCAAACATCCGTTCCGTTGACGTGATCTCGCAATTCGTTTCGCGGGCGCGTCGCATTCCAATCGGGCTCGCAAATCCATGCGGGCGCGATGGAACCCACCAGTTCTGGAGTTGGTATTATGAGAAAGTCCCTTCTTACCGCCGCGCTTGGCAGCGCCAGTTTTCTTCTCCTGCAATCCACGGCGCTCGCCGCGGAAGCGGGTCCCCTCAATTCCGCGCAAACCGGGGAAACCGTGATCATTACGGCATCGCCCTTCGCGACCGATCCGCTCGCCGCTTCGGCAAGCGTCGTGCAGATTCCACGCACCGAATTGCTGATCTCCGGAGGTTTCGGTCTCGGCGACGCGCTGAAGAACGTGCCAGGCGTGACATCGTCGAGCTTCACGGCGGGCGCCGCGCGCCCGGTCATCCGCGGGCTTGACGCGACGCGGGTGCGCGTCACCGAGAACGGTCTGGGAAGCCATGACGTTTCGGACATCAGCGGCGATCATGCCGTGCCGATCGATCCGTTGGCTTCGATCGAGGTGGAAGTGCTGCGTGGCCCCGCGACGCTGCGCTATGGCAGCCAGGCGATCGGCGGCGTCGTCAACGCCATCAACAACCGCATCCCGCTGAACATTGCGCAGGGCACGAATGTCGAGGCCTTTGGCGGCATCTCCAGCAACGGCCTCGAAAGACTGGGCGGCGGCACCGCAGACTACCGGGACGGCAATTGGGCGTTCCACGCCGATGGAATCATTCGCGGCGCCGACGATTACGACACGCCGGATGGAACACAGGCGAATACGTTCGCATTCGGCCGCGGCTTCGCAGTGGGCGGCGCCTATGTCGACAATGGCAGCGGCGCGGGCATCGGGTTCAATCAATATATCGCCCATTACGGCATCGCGTCGGAGCCCGGAGGAGAGGTCGCTCATATCGACCTCGACCAGAAGAATTACACAGGGGGCGCGCGTTTGATGGCGCCCCTGCCGGGCATCACCAGCATCAATTGGCAAGGCGGGCATAGCGACTACATGCACGATGAAGTCGTGGATGGGGTCGGGATTGCCGCTACCTTCAAGAACAAGGAATGGGAGAACCGCATCGAGGTGATCCATGGCGGGTTGGGGATGATCACCGCGGGCGCCGTCGGGCTCCAATTCGGCAATCGCGATTTCGAAGCGCTCGGCGAGGCGCTCGATTATCTTCTTCCGACCAAGACGGACAGCCTCGGCCTCTATATCTTCGAGGATGTCGCGCTCAACGAATTGTTCAGCGTTCAAGGCGCGGCACGCGCCGAATGGACGGATATCACGGGCGCCACCAACGCCTTCGGCGCCTTCGACCGTCAATATCAGCCGTTGAGTTTCGAGCTGGGCGCCGTTTTCAGGCCTACCACCGAGACCTCGTTTTTCGTCAATTTCGCCGCGACCGAGCGCGCACCGAGCGTGACCGAGCTTCTCGCGCAAGGTCCGCACGAGGCGAGCGCTACCTTTGACATCGGCGATCCTACGCTGAAGAAGGAGAAGGCGGTGTCCTTCGAAGGCGGTTTCCGCATTCTGCGGCCGAACGGCTCGACCGCTTCGATCAGCGCCTACCATACGAGCTTCGACGGCTTCGTCACCGGGGTGTTCACCGGCAATTCCTACGATGAGGACGGCAACTTCTTTCCCGACGATTCGGAAGAATTCGCCGAGCAGATCTTCTTGCAGCGAGACGCCACGTTCTGGGGCCTCGAAGGCCAGGCGCATTGGCATCTCTTCGACGTCGGTAAAGGCCGGGCCGGGATCGACGCGCAGTTCGATTACGTACGCGCCACCTTCGACAGCGGCGGCAACGTACCTCGAATTCCGCCATTCCGTTTCGGCGGCGGCCTGTTCTTCGAAAGCGATGATGTGGCGTTGCGCTTCAACATTCAGCGCGCATCGGCACAGAGCAAGACAGCGGCCCAGGAAACGCGGACGCCCGGATACACCAATGTGGATGTCTCAGCCGTGTTCCACGTCGCTTCGGGCCCGAATGGCGATCTGGACATCTTGCTCGCGGCATCGAATTTGACCGACTCCCGGCAGCGCAACCATGTGTCCTACACTAAGGACCATGTGCTGTTTCCCGGTCGCACCTTCCGGCTGATGCTGCATTACACACGCTGAAGAGATACGGGGAGCAGCGGACGGACCGTTGCTCTCCTACTTCCTTGCTTCCTGCTCGATTTGCGCTTTGGCGGTTTCCAACAGTTCTTCCATCTTGCGCCGAAGCAGATGATCGGAGAGCGCGATTCCCTTGGCGTCGAAATCCTTGCGCACCTTGGCGAAGACATCGTCGTCGCCGGCCTTCTCGAAATCGGAGGCGATGACCTCCTTCGCATAGGAATCGGCGCTGGCGCCCGTCACGCCCATCTCGCCCGCCGCCCAAACGCCTAACAACTTGTTGCGCCTCGCGTAGACCTTGAAGCGAAGCTCCTCGTCATGAGCCCATTTGCTCTCGAAGCCTTTTCCACGCTTATCGAACGATCCCGACATTCATCTAACCTCTTGATATAAAATGGTTCTCTGGCGCGTAACGGGCGCGAACCGTGCACTCTAGCCAAAGTGGCGCGGGCGCGCGACCTCCTTGGCTGAGACGTTCGGCCGCGACTTTGGTTCCGATTGCCCGGACGCCAGCCATTCCGCTAAGTTGGCCTGCGACGGGGTCCGGTCGTCACAGGCGATGCGCCCCGTTGCCATTTCACCGCACGCTAATCCCTGCGCGAGGTGACTCGGTCCAAAGTTCAGGATCGCGAGCCCGGAACGGGCGACGCGGAAGGTACGGACTTCCATGAAGCGGCGCAGAACCATTTACGAGGGCAAGGCGAAGATCCTCTATGAGGGGCCCGAGCCCGGCACGCTGGTGCAATATTTCAAGGACGACACCACGGCCTTCGACGCCAAGAAGCGCGCCACCATCGAAGGCAAGGGCGTGCTCAACAACCGCATCTCAGAATATCTGATGACGCAGTTGAACGGGATCGGCGTGCCGACCCATTTCGTGCGCCGCCTGAACATGCGCGAGCAATTGATCAAGGAGGTGGAGATCATCCCCTTGGAGGTCGTGGTGAGGAATGTCGCGGCAGGCTCGCTGTCGACGCGGCTCGGAATCCCGGAAGGCCAGCCGCTGCCGCGCTCCATCATCGAATATTATTACAAGAAGGACGAGCTGCACGATCCCTGGGTCTCGGAAGAGCACATCACCGCCTTCGGCTGGGCGAGCCCGCAAGACCTCGACGACATCGTGAACCTGACGATCCGCATCAATGATTTCCTCTCCGGCCTGTTCCTCGGCGTCGGCATCAAGCTGATCGATTTCAAGATCGAGTTCGGCCGGTTGTGGGAAAACGATTTCATGCGCATCGTGCTCGCCGACGAGATCAGCCCGGATTCCTGCCGGCTGTGGGACATCGCCACCAACGAGAAGATGGACAAGGACCGTTTCCGCCGCGACCTCGGCGGCGTCGCCGAAGCCTATTCGGAAGTGGCGCGCCGCCTCGGCATCCTGCCCGAATCGATTCAGGGTGAAACCAAGGGGCCGGTTCTCGTCAAATGAAGGCTCGCGTTTTTGTCACCCTGAAAAACGGCGTGCTCGACCCCCAAGGCAAGGCCATCGGCCATGCGTTGAACAATCTGGGCTTTGCCTCTGTGGGCGAGGTGCGCCAGGGCAAGGTCATCGACATCGAGCTGGACGAAAAGGACGAGGCGCGCGCCAAGGCCCGCCTGAAGGAGATGTGCGAAAAGCTCCTCGCCAACACGATCATCGAAAAATATGAAATCGAGCTAAAGCCGTGAAATCCGCCGTCATCGTTTTTCCGGCCTCGAACAGGGATCGCGATGCCGCGGACGTGCTGGAAAAGGTGACCGGCGCCAAACCCCATATGGTCTGGCACGGCGACTCGAATGTTCCCGACGTCGATCTGATCGTGGTGCCCGGGGGATTTTCCTATGGCGACTATTTGCGCTGCGGCGCGATGGCGGCGCAGTCGCGCATCATGCGCGATGTGATCGCCAAGGCCGATAAGGGCGTCGCCGTGCTCGGCATCTGCAACGGGTTTCAGATCCTGACCGAAAGCCGCCTGTTGCCGGGCGCGCTGATGCGCAATGCGAAATTGAAATTCGTCAGCAAGCCGGTTCCGGTGTCGGTCGAGGAAACCCAATCGGCCTTCACACGGCTTTATTCCAAGGGGGAGATCGTCTCCTTTTCCGTGGCGCATGGCGAAGGCAATTATTTCGCCGATGATGAAACGCTTGCTCGCCTGGAAGGCGAGGGCCGCATCGTCTTTCGTTATGCGCTGGGCGAGAACCCCAACGGCTCGCGCAACGACATCGCCGGCATCCTGAACGAGAAGCGCAATGTCATGGGACTGATGCCGCATCCCGAATGCGCCTGCGACCCGCTGCTGGGTCCGCCCGACGGCCTGCCTTTGTTCAAAGGCTTGGTGGAAGCGCTCGCATGACCGCCATCACGGAGCAAATGGTCCGCGAGCATGGGCTTTCGGAAGAAGAATATGCGCGCATAAAGGTGCTGATGGCGCGCGAGCCCAATCTCGTCGAGCTCGGCATTTTCAGCGTGATGTGGAGCGAGCATTGCTCCTACAAATCGACGCGCGCGCATTTGAGGAAACTCCCGACCAAGGGCGCCGTGGTAATCCAAGGTCCCGGCGAGAACGCCGGCGTCATCGATATCGGCGATGGCGATGTCGCCGTCTTCAAGATGGAAAGCCATAATCATCCCTCGTTCATCGAGCCCTATCAGGGGGCGGCGACGGGCGTCGGCGGCATCATGCGCGATGTCTTCACGATGGGCGCGCGGCCCATCGCGATGATGAATGCGTTGCGCTTCGGCGCGCCCGAGCATCCGAAGACGCGCCATCTGGTCGATGGCGTCGTGCGCGGCATCGGCGGCTATGGCAATTGCATGGGCGTGCCGACCGTCGGCGGCGAGGTGAATTTCCATCCCGCCTATAATGGCAACATTCTCGTCAATGCGATGTGCGTGGGCCTGGCGCGGGCCGACAAGATTTTTCTTTCCGCCGCCAAGGGCGCCGGCAATCCGGTCGTCTATGTCGGCTCTAAGACGGGACGCGACGGGATTCACGGCGCCACCATGGCGTCGGCCGAATTCAACGAAGATTCGGAAGAGAAGCGCCCGACTGTACAGGTCGGCGATCCGTTCACCGAGAAGCTGCTGCTGGAAGCGTGCCTGGAATTGATGGCAACCGACGCGATCATCGCCATTCAGGACATGGGCGCGGCGGGCCTCACCTCGTCCTCCGCCGAGATGGGCGACAAGGGCGGGTCCGGCATCGAGCTCAATCTTGATTCGGTGCCGCAGCGCGAATCCGGGATGACCGCCTATGAGATGATGCTCTCCGAATCCCAGGAGCGCATGTTGGCGGTGTTGAAACCGGGCCGCGAAGCGGAAGCCGAGAAGATCTTCAAGAAATGGGAGCTCGATTTCGCCGTTATCGGCATCACCACCGACACCAAGCGTCTGGTGGTAAAGCACAATGGCGCCATTGTCGCCGACATGCCGATCACCGCGCTCTCCGATGAAGCGCCGGTGTATGAGAGGCCTTTCACGCGAGCACCGCAGCGCGAGACCAAACAGCCGTCATTCGATGCGACACGCGACGTGAAGGCCTCGCTGTTGAAGCTTCTCGGCTCGCCCGATCTGTGTTCGCGGCGCTGGGTGTGGGAGCAATATGATCATTCGGTGATGGCCAATACGGTCGGTCCGCCGGGCGGCGACGCCGCAATCGTGCGCGTGCAGGGTAAGACCAAGGGCCTTGCCATCTCCACCGATGTGACGCCGCGCTATTGCAAGGCCGATCCGTTCGAAGGCGCCAAGCAGGCGGTCGCCGAATGCTGGCGCAATCTGACCGCGGTCGGCGCGCATCCCTTGGCCGTCACCGACAATCTCAATTTCGGCAATCCGCAAAAACCCGAAGTGATGGGCGAGATCGTCGGCAGCATCGAAGGTATCGGGGACGCGTGCCGCGCGCTTAACTTCCCGGTCGTGTCGGGCAATTGCTCGCTCTACAACGAGACCAATGGCGAGGCGATCCTGCCCACGCCCGCGATCGGCGGCGTCGGCCTCGTGCATGACGTGCAGCGAATCGCGTCCATTGCGTTCAAGCGCGAGGGCGAGACGATCATTCTCATCGGCGAGACGCAGGGCCATCTCGGCCAATCGCTTTACTTGCGTGAAATCGAGGGCCGCGAGGAAGGCGCCGCACCGCCCGTCGATCTGGCGGCCGAAAAGCGCAACGGCGATTTCGTGCGCGGCCTCATCGAAAGCGGCCGCACCGACACGGTGCATGATATTTCCGATGGCGGGCTGCTCGTCGCGCTCGCCGAAATGGCGATGACGGAAAAGATCGGCGCGGAGCTTGACCTCGAAGGTTCCCCTCTTCCGATGCTGTTCGGCGAAGACCAGGCGCGCTATGTCGTGACCGCGTCTTCGGACGAAGCGCTGCGCATCGTGGCGGATGCGAAAACGGCATCGATATTCACGAAAGTCCTCGGGCGCACCGCAGGTGATTCCATAACGCTCTTCGGCGCGCGCATTGCCGTCGCGGACCTCGATGCCGCGCATCGGCGCTGGTTTCCCGACTATATGGACGGGCCGTCCGGCTGAGCCGCCCAAATTGGCACGGCTAAAGTTCCCCAAAACCCGGAAAATTCAATCTTTTTCGACGTTCCGCCGGGCGCAGGCACGGGAATGTCCTAAACATTAATTCATCCTTGGCGGTTAAATTTTACGCGAAGGGGGAGTCTGGCGTCGCTGCCGGTTCGGGAAACGAACCAGCAATACGCCCGTATCGGGGCCATCCAT
>SHWE01000043.1 GCA_009693985.1 Alphaproteobacteria bacterium
GCCAAGCCCGAAGCCGACACGCGCGCGACCTTTACTGTTGCGTCGAGAAGATCTTGATGCAAGGCAGCCACGCGCTGGCGATAGTCGGCCATCTTGTCGCCGGAGATGCGCAGCTCTTTATAGCCCTGCAGCAATGCATGGTGCGCCCCATGCGACTGCCGGCGCAGGCTGTCCAGCTGTTTGCGCTGCTCCAGATTTGTGCGCTCGAACCTGACATCGACCGCGATGCCGAGGATGGTCACAACCAGTCCGACCGCCAGGCTGATCGGCGACAGCCAGCCGACGTAAAGAATATTGAAGATCAGGGCGACGGCGGCGCTGGAAAACGTCAGCAGCGTCAAATAGCTCTCGGTTACGATGCTGACGGTATTCATCAGGTGATAATGCAATCCGCTGACCGTCTCGCGTTCGACAAAGCGCAAATTGGCTTGGCCGATTTCGGCGGCCACATGCGCGCGCATGCGTATGGCGAGGCCTTCCGATAACAGCCTGCCGCGTACCGCGCTGAAATAGTCGGACCAGATCATAAAGGCGATAAGACTGGCGGCCGCCACAGCGTAGAGAACCAGCATAGACCCATCGGCACGTGCCGAGATCGCCGCATTGATGGTGGCAAGAAAGATGCTGCGCGACAATCCGCCGGTAAGGGACGCACCCAGCAACAAAAACCAGATGCGCCGGTCCTTAGGTTGCAGACGGGAGAGTAGCCGCTTAACGAAGCTGAAGGTCATCGCGGGTGCAACGATCCGAGCATATAGCGCTCATAGCGATACATCGGCCCGATGAAGCTCGCCAGATAGACCTCGAAGGAAACGAGCAGCGCGATTTCGACGAACGCAAAGGCCACGCGATATCCGTAATCGTTCCATCCTTGGATATAAGCGGGATCGAAATACAAAAATCCGAAAACCAGGGCGAGCACGAAGATCAGGGCCGCGAACGGAGGATGAAAGCGGGCATCGTAAGGCGCCGGCGAATTGTTCGGCGCGCTCAAGCCGAGGGCCCGGCGGCGGCCATCATCCCGGTAAAAGAAGATTCCCGACAACGGGATGCCGACGCCCTGTCCGGCAAACAGCATATAGCTGCCCAAGGTGTGCAAGGAATCCGAGATGGGGCCGGTGTATTGGGTGAGCACGATCATGCCGCAAATGGCGACCCCTTGGGCGCCGACCATGAGCAATAGGAGCACCTGCGCCGTGCCGCCTTCCGTCGTGCGGGTTAGCGCGCGCACAATGCGCCACACCGCGAACGATTGAAGGACAGCGGCGGCAATCGCCAAATTCGCGAATATGTCACCGATGGCGGGGTCGGCGATCGCGCGGCTTACCGTCGGGGGATTTATGTCTGACGCCGCGGGATGAAGCGCGATCGACTCGATGCGCGCCCAGAATATCGCCGCGACGACAAGCACGGGCTGCAGCAGCGCGGGCGCAATGCGCCACAATGCGGATAACGCAATTCGTCTCTCCGCGAGACTTTCCTCAAGCTGCGATTGATGCATCTGCCCACTCTCGACTGCGCGAAAATTGATAGGCCAGGGCGCGTTCTGTCAACGTGGTTTACGGCCGCTTCGCGGGCCACCCACGCGCCAGCGGTCGGAAAAATACCTCAGCATGATGGAATTGTTGCGGTTCGTATGGCCTCCGGGTCCCCGATTAATCCAGCCCAGACTTGTGCGCTTGAAAAACAGAGCGTGGGAGCGCGGCTGAAAATTCGACCGGCGTGCGGGCACGACATATTTCGGCACACTGCAATGGGCCGAAATCCACACATCATCCACGAAAAAAGCGGCTTGCGGCGCGGCGCTATAGTCCAACAATTGCGTCAGATCGAAAAAACGGGGGCGCACCAGAAAAGCCCCGACTCCCTGCAAAATGTCGACTTCGCGCAATGTCCTCTGCCGCGTGGCGCGAATAGGTACCGGCGCGCGCTCCAGAACATTGCCGACAATCGTCGTTGGACGGTCGACAAAATCCTCCGGCACGATCCATCCGCTGAACCCGAACGCCGCATCGGCATCGCTTCGTGCGGCGCTTTCGAGAATAGCGATGAGTTTGCGCGGATAGATGCGGTCGTCGTCAAGCGCCACGATTTTCTGGTCGGCTTCGCTGGCCAGAAGCGCCGGAATGAGTTTGGTGGCGGGACCGTAATCCGTGCCACAAGATACAATCCGCACGGATTTCAAACGGCTCAGCCAGTCAGGGACGACATAGGGCACCTGCTCGCGGATGCTGAACGATGGAACATATATTCGGATTTCGGCGGGCGCGCGCGTCTGTGACATCAAGCTCTTGAGCGTAAACGCGACAAAGCCGATGCGGCTTGGAATAACGCTGAGGCTGACGACGATATCCGATCGGTCGGTATTGGCGGCGCAGGCCGCATCCAGTTCGAAGAGATCGGTCCGCGACAATTGCCATTCGCGGTAGAGGTCAAGCAGCAGGCGCTCGCCTTCCAAAAAGTCGCGCGCCCAAATGAGCGCGCCCACCACAAGCAACCCCAAAACCAGCCACGACATCGATCCGCTCTTCGCATTCAATCGCTGGGCGCGAAACTAGCCCCTTCCGGGGTCGAAAGCCCGCCAAGAATTGGCGTGACACGGAACCGGCATGGCGCTCCATCCGTTCCGTTGAAGCCTCAAGAGGAACACCACAATGACAAGCACTCAAATGGGCTCGAAAGACCTTCTGCCCACGCAGCGGGACGAGACCGCAACCCTGATCGCCAGCAACAAGGTCGAAGGAACCGCCGTCTACGGCGCCGACAGCGAGAAGATCGGCCGTATCGAAAACGTGATGATCGACAAGTTCACCGGCCAGGTCGCCTATGCCGTGCTGAGCTTCGGCGGCTGGCTCGGAATGGGCCCCGACTATTATCCGCTGCCCTGGGCGATGCTAAAATATAACGAGAACCTCGGCGGCTATATCGTGAACCTGACCAAGGACAGGCTCGAAGCCGCGCCGAAATACCACGACGGCAAAGCCTGGGACCGCGAGGTCGACGTCTATTATAGCACCGCGTTCATGTGAGGAATTGAGCGAAAGGCGGCGATGAACGCGCCGCCTTTCGCTATTCGGCGCCGCCGCCGAAATTCATCGCCTCGTTGGCGGCTTTGACGACATCGGCGGGCATCGCATAGGCGGTGTTGAGAATCTCCGCCACGCGCGCACCCGTAACGACATCGATCTCGACGCGCTGCTTCTTGGCGTCGGCGATGAAGGCGGGATCGTTCACCGCAGCCTGGAATGCCGCGCGCAGAATCGCGACGCGCTCGGGCGGAACGCCGGGCGGCATCAGAACCGGCTTGTCCATCGCCATATGCGAGAGGACGAGCTCGAGCACCTGCTTGATCTTCGGGTCCTTGGTAAGCTCGCCAAGCGCGGGCACATCGGGAAAATCGGGATCGCGGGTGAGCGCGATCTGGAACGGCACCGTGACCATCTTTTTCGGAAACCAGTCGGGGCGCGTCGAGGTGATGGACGACACCATCGAGCCGCAGCGGCCATGGACCTCGCCGCGCTCCATCGCCAGGAAGACTTCGTTGCCGCCCTTGTAGCCGGAAATGACTTTGATCTTGGTGCCGAAGAGTTTGTTGACCATCAGCGGCAGGGTTTCCATCTGCGAGCCGGCGCCCGAGCTGCCGACCAGGAATTCCTTGTCGAACATATCCTGCCAATTCTTGATGCCCGACGCGGCCCAGGCGACGCACATGCCGCTGGTGTTGTCGAGGCTGCCCAGCCAATTCATCTTGCGCGGGTCGTATTGCGCGGCCTTAACGCCGAACAGCGGCGCGTAAGGCGACATGGCATGGACCATCGCGATGCGCGTGCCGTCCTTGGGCGCGACGGAATAGAGATAATTCATCGCGCGGATTCCGCCGGCGCCGGGCATGTATTGGACGACGATACGTGGCTGCCCCGGAATATGCTTGGTGAGATAGGGCACAATCGCGTTGGCGTAGGCGGCATAGCCGCCGCCCGCGTCGGTCGATAGCAGCATGATGATCTGCTTGCCCTTGTAGAAATCGGCGGGCGCGGGTGCGGCCTGCGACACGCCCGCCTGAAGGGCGAGCGCTAGGCACGCGGCCCCGGCAAGAACAAGACGCTTCACACGATTCCTCACGCGCAGGTCCCCGTTTCTTGAAGTCTGTCTAGCACAGCGGCCGGCTGAAATCCCCTCGGCATCGCGCGCGAGAGGGCTATAATGGCGGTAGAAGCGAGGGAGACGCGCCCATGAAATCGGCTTGGCGTTTGGTGTCGGCGGGATTGGCGGCGGCGGCGCTTTGTGGCCCTGCGCTCGCGCAAGGAATCGACTACAGCAAAATCGAGTTCACAGCCGAAAAATTCGGACCCAATCTTTATATGCTGTCGGGTTCGGCCGGCTTCGATCCCGGCCATCCGGACGCGGCGGGCGGTCGGATCGGCGTCCTCGCGGGGCCGGACGGAATCCTGATGGTCGATTCCCAATACGCGCCGCTGGGGCCCAAGGTGCTCGCCGCGATCCGGCGCATCAGCCCCGCTCCCATTCGCATCCTCGTCAATTCGCATATCCATATCGACCACACCGGCGGCAATGCCTATTTCGCAAAGCAGGGCGCCACGATCTTCGCGCGCGAAGAGCTGCGGGAGAAAATGGTCCGCCCGGTGCCGCCGGCGGGCGGCGGCCCGGCGCGGGTGTGGGATCCGGCCGGAATTCCCACCGTCACCTACGGGATGGGCGAGCCGCTGAAATTCCGCATGAACGGCGAGATCGTCGATTTCATCCCCGTGCGCGCCGCCCATACCGGCGGCGACACGATCATCCGCTTCGAGAATGCCAACGTCATTATGATCTCGGATTTTTACCGCAATTTCGGCTACCCCTATATCGACGTCGGCAATGGCGGTTCGCTGAAGGGAATGCTCGAGGCGCTCGATCTGACGATGAAGCTGGCGGGGCCCGACACCAAGCTGATCCCCGGTCACGGCACGATCATCAACCGGAACGATCTTCTGCCCTATCGCGACATGATCCGCGACGTACAGACAAAGGTGGCGGCGTTGATCGCGCAGGGTAAGACGCAAGGCGAAGTGATCGCCGCGAAGGTGACGGCGCCTTACGATGCGAAAGTCGAAGGCGGCCTGTTGCCGGCGGCAGGAAGCGGGACAAGCGCCGACCGCTTCGTTGCCGCCGTGTATCAGCAGCTCAAAGGGGCAAGATGATGAAAATCCAAATCGGCGCCGTGCTGGCGATGGCGGCGACTCTCGGCGCTGGCAACGCGCAACCGGCGGCCAACAATATCGAGACGCATCTGGCGGCGGCCAAAGCGGCGGCGCAATTCGATTTCACCGGCACGCTGGCGCGCGTTTGCATAGCGCCCCAAACGGGACCGGGACGCGATGTGGCGCCCGCCCCTGCCCCGCCGCGCGCCAACTGGATCACCGAGCCGGGCAAGGTGTTCGACAATCTCTATTTCGTCGGCACCAAAATCCATTCGTCCTGGGCGCTGGTTGGCAATCAGGGGATCATCCTGATCGACACGCTGTTCGATTATGCCACCGACGATTCCATCATTCAGGGCCTGCGGAAGGTGGGGCTCGATCCTGCCAACATCAAATATGTCATCGTCAGCCACGCCCATGGCGATCATGTCGGCGGCGCCAAGATGATCCAAGACCGCTTCAAGCCCCACCTCGTGCTGACCGGAACCGATTGGGATTCGATTTCGGCATCGCAAAACCAATATCCGAACGGCAAGCCCACGCGCGACATCGCAGCCACCGACGGACAGGTCATCACGCTCGGCGATGTCAGCGTGCGCCTGGTGACGACCCCCGGCCATACGCCGGGAACCTTGTCCTTCCTGTTCGACGTCAAGGACAATGGCAAGCCGTTGACGGTTGCCTATTCGGGCGGCACTGCCTTCAACTTCATCAACGAAGTGCCCCATTTCGACACCTACATCGCCTCGCAGCGCAAAATGGCGGAAGCGGCGGCGTGGGCGAACGCCACGGTGCTGATCTCCAACCATTCGGAATTCGACCAGGCGGTGACCAAGCTCCGGCTGATCCAAACGCGCAAAATGGGCGAGCCGCATCCTTTCGAAATCGGCAAGGACGCGGTGGCGCGCTATTTCAAGGTCACCGATGAATGCGCCCAGGTGGCGCGGGCAAAGCTGCAATAGTGGCTGAAATCGCGGATTTCCGCGCATCAATTTTCACGCAAGGGTGCACGATTCCGCCTACCGGCCCCCCGCCTTGATCGGATAGGATCGCAACCTCGTGGGGTGATGTTTCTCCACTTCGCTTAGGAGGAATGGCGATGAGATACGCATTGGGAGTGGCGTTGATGGGCTCGGCTTTGATAGCCGTGTCCGCCGACGCGCAAACGCAGAACGTACGCACGTTCCTGCAAACGGCCGATACGGCCACCGGCGCCAGCAAGGTGAACAACGTCCAATATACGGGCACCGGCTGGATCGGCTTTATCGGACAGAATTTCTCGACCATCGATGATTGGCCGCGGGTCGATCTGCAGACCTACACCAACACCATCGACTACGGGTCCGCTTCGTCGAAGGAAGAATATGTCCGCGTGCAGGGTAACAATCCGGCTCGCGGCGGCGGCGCCGGCTTCCCGATCCAGGGTGCGCCGCGCACGACTAATTTCGTCACCGCCAACAGCGCCTGGACGCTGAACGCGATGGGTGGGACCCAAAACCAGGACGATCAGACCGAGATCCGCAAGCTGATGATCGCGGTCTCGCCGCATGGCTTCATCAAATCCGCGATGGCCGACCGCAACGCGCAAGTGACGACGCGTCATTTCGTGCGCACCGGCCAGACGTTCCGCGTCGTCGGCTTCACCACCATGGACAAGTACCGCGCGACCGCGGAGTTCAACGAGCAGAACTTGCCTGAGCGCGTGGTGACCTGGATACCGAACCCGGTCATGGGCGATATGCAAGTCGAAATCCGCTATGAGAATTGGCGCGATGTCGGCAATGGCGTGAAGTTCCCGGGCCTCATCCACATGCACCAGGGCGATCATCCCTTCGTGCGCGGGATGAACTTCATGAACCTCAATGTCAGCGACGTGAAGGTCAACATACCGAACGCGGTGGTTTCGCTCCCCGATTCGGTGCGCAACGGGCCGGAAGCGACCGTCGTCGTCACCTCGCGTCAGATCTCGCCGGGCGTATGGTTCATTGCCGGCGGCTCGCATAACAGCGTCGCCGTCGAGTTCAAGGACTTTATCACCGTCGTCGAAGGCCCCCTGAACGATGCCCGCTCCAATGCGGTGATCGCCGAAGCGAAGCGCATCATCCCGAACAAGCCGATCAAATATCTCGTCAACACCCATCATCATTGGGATCATGCGGGCGGCATTCGGGCCTTCGCGGCGGAAGGCGCCACGATCGTCACCAACGAACAGAATAAGGAATTCTTCGAGAAGGTCGTGCTGGCGCCGCAACCGCGCACGCTCAGCCCCGACCGGCTCTCGATGTTCCCGTTCGCGACGACGGGCCCCGGCCCCTTGAAGCTCGAGACCTATACCGAGCGTCATACGATCAGCGACGGCACGATGACGCTGACCAGCCACCATATCGAGGGTCTCAATCACGCCGGCGATATGGCGATCGTGTATCTGCCGGGACCGAAGATCGCCATCAATGGCGACCTCTGGGGACCGCCGGCGGCTGGCGGCAACGTCGCCAACGTCAACCCGAACGCGGTGGCACTGTTCCGCAACATCGAGCGGTTGAAGCTCGATATCGCGACGCATGTTCCCATTCACGGCAATCCCGGGCCGCAGGCTGACTTCCAGCGGATCGTCGGACCGGTGGCGGCAGCGGCCCGTCCGGCCGGCGGTGGCGGCGGCGACTAAGAGCCGTCTCGCTTAAAAATATAAGGGCGAAGGAAATTTCCTTCGCCCTTTTTGTTTGTCCGCTTCGGCGCGTTAGCGCGCGGCGGCGGCCGTGATGATCTGCGAGAATTGCGCCGCAGGTCCCGGATTGCCGTGGATTGGCACGTGCTGGGCAACATCCAGCTTCAGGCGCTGAATGTTGTTGTAGAAGATGCGCGCGCTCAAATTGGGCGTCGGCATCGGAGCGCCTGCGGCCGGCGGCGTGTAGAGGTCCGCATTGACCACGATCTTCTCTTTCGGGAAGTACGCGATCAGCATGCCCGCCGCATGCTGGAGCCCTTGCACATTGTAGAGCTCGACCGTCCGCGTGTCGTCGGCCAGCACATATTTCTCGCGCACCGTCTCGAAGACATAGCCTTCCGACCATTCTTCTGGCGGGAACAGCGAGTAACGGTCGGGCGCCAGCACCCAGGGCCGCGGCCGCAGCACTTCCTGGTAATAGGCCTTGTTGTTCTCATGGGTGATCAGGGTGGCGCCTTCATGGACGAAGGTGCGGATGCCGCCGAGATGGTCCCAATGATGATGGGTGTTGATCAGGAAGCGGATCGGCTTGTTGGGGATGACTCGCCCCACTTCGCCTATGACCGCCAGCGAACGCGCCTCGTTCAGCGGGCCTTCGATGACCGCGACGTGATCGCGGAACTCAATGGCGATGCTGTTATGCGTGCCGCCGCCGATCAGCCACAGCCCGTCGCCGAGCCGCGTCGAGTTGACAACGACCGCCGGCATGGCCGCGTTACGCGCCGCATCCGGCACGGTCAGCGCCGCATTCGGAACGTTCACCTTGAAGTCGGTGACTGCATCGAGGCTGAAGGCATGGTCGCCGCCGGACGGATTGGGCGTGCCGCCGTCGTCGAAGTCCTGATGCTGATGCCAGCGCCCCGGCACCTGCACGCCGTTGATGGTGCGGTACAGCGTGTAGACGTTCTCGTAATACTGGTCGCCGACGACCGGGTTGGCGATCCAGGTTTGCACGCGCTGCACTTGGTTCTTGGAATTGATGGTGCCGTTGACACGATATTTGCCGAGCGCCACGAAGGAGACGACGGTGACGCGCTCGCCATATTCGTTGCGGGTAACGGCCATCGGATTGTTCGCCGCCGCATATTTGAGGAAGCCGTAAGGCGACAGCATCACTTCAAGCTGGCGCAATTCGCCGAGAGCCGGCTGCGGCACGACATTGGTGCCGTTCATGTTCCAGGCGACATTCCCGCTGACGAGCTGAACTCTGGTCTGTTCGCCGACGATCGGCGTTCCGCCGCCGCCCTGCTGGACATTGCCGCCCTGCACCACGACCATCTCTTCGCGCGAGGAGCCGGAGTTGAGATCGACCGTCCGCGTGTAGCTCTTCATGTCGAAATGCGGCCAATCGCGATCGGGCGCGAAGTTCTGGCCGACCGCGCCGACATAACCCGTTCCGGTGACCTGGAACGAATTCATGTTGGCCGAGCCCATCGCGGCGGTTGCCGCCTGAAGCACTGCGCGCGCATCGGGTTGATTTTGCGATGCCGCCGGCACCGCTATCAAAGCCGAAATCGCGAAGGCGAAAGCTAGTTTCTTCTTCATAGTTCCCCTCCTCTTGTGAAAACCCAGGCTGCTACTTTTGCAATTTCATTTCCACCGCAGTGGTATCGATGCGGTCATCGCCGAAAGCGATAGAATCGGCGAACCGTGTCGTGTCGGGCGTCTCGTAATCGCCATTGGCGGGCAGCACCGTGGCGTCGAGCTGAATGAGATGGCCGTTCTTGAAATAGATCGCCGCCACTGAGCGCCCGCCATTGTTGGGAAGCTCGATGCTCATCTTGTGGCCGTGCATGGATTCGACGCGCGCCTCGTCATGCGACAGGACCTTGCGGCCCGCCTGCAACGCTTCGGTCGCCGCCTTGATCGCGTCGTTCTCAGCCATGCCGCCAACTTCCACCACGGTCACGTTGTATTGGATGTTGTCTTCCATGACGCGGAAGGCCGTTGCGGCGCGCGGCTGTGCGGTCCCGAGTTTGTAGGTCGTCTTTTCCGCTTTCATGCCGGCCGGCGCATTGTAGGAGAATCCCACCTCGCGATTGAAAAAGCCGCTCCAGGCCGCCTCTGCCGGCGCAATCGCAAGCATGGCGATTACGGTCGAAAGCGCCAAGGTGCAAGCCAGTGTCTTCGTCATTTTCGTCTCCCGATAAATGGATTTAAGCCCTGTTCCTGTTGCACGGCATCAAACGCTGCGGATCGTTCAAATTGCGGTCGAAGTCGCCGCCCAGTTCGTCGATCAGCGTAATCGATTGCTCGAATTGCAGCGCGGCGAAATCGCCCACGGTCGCATGCGATTCGGTGAGGATGAGGTGGTAATCGGCCATATAGACCGAGGCGCGGACCTGACGGTTGTTGGGTTGGAAGATATTGAGCTGGCGGCCCGGGAAGTCCGGATCATAGGCGCCATCGGCCTGGAAACGGACCTCGCCCAATTTGCGCAAATTCGCCGTCGCGTGATCGATCTCCCGCACGTCGACCGGGGTGCCAGAAAAGAACCGGACAACCGTTACCATGTAGGAGTGCCCGTCACGCTCGACATAGAATTGGCGGGCACGCTCGTTCACGCCGGTGCGCGTCGTATAATTGACCTCCCGCATCATCGGGCGGGCGCGGCCGGGGAAAATCACCGCGAAACGGTTGGGGCAGGAAACGAAGAACTGCTCCGAAGTGTCTTCAGGCGCTTGCTGTCCTTGCGCCGAGGAAACAAAGGCAGCCACTACCAAAGCGGCAACACACATCGTGGACTTGAACATTACCGTCACTCTCCTTTTGAACTCTCTAGCGGCAGCCGAAATTGCGCGGTTCCGTCGTGCCATTGGGCGCATCGAGATCGTTTCCCATGCCGTCGATCAGCGTGATCGATTGCTCGAATTGCATGGCGGGGAAATCGCCTACCGGCGCATTGGCTTCGGTAATGAACATGCGGCGGTCGGCCATGTAGACCGAGGCGCGGATTTGGCGATTGCCGGATGCAAAGATATTGAGCTGCCGGCCCGGCATCCCCGGATCATAGGGCGCCGCCGCCTGGAAGCGGACCTCGCCCTTTTGGCGCAACGCGGCGGCCGCGTGCTCGACATGCGCATCGTCGACTCTCGGGTCGCTTGCCGGGAATTCGACGACCGTCACGCTGAGCCGGTCGACCCCACGCTGGATCAGATGTTCGCGCGCAGGAACGCTCGCACCAGTGCGCGTCGTATAGTTGAAATTCCGCTCCACGGGCTTGGCCGCCACGGGCACCAGAACGGCAAAGCGGTGCGAGCAGGAGGTGAACATCTGCGAGGTTTCGGCGACGGTTTGCGCGTTTGCCTGCAACAGCGGCAGCGCCGCCGACGCGGCAAGCGTGACGATGCTTAAGGAGATGAATTTTCCCATGACGATTCTCCTCTAACTAACGAACGCCTTCGGCTTTCAGATCGCGATAGTAGAGCGGCAGGAACCGGTTGATGCCGGCGGCCTGGCCGTATTTGTCGAACGGCGCGGGCATCTTGAACTCGGCGACCACCTGCTGTTCGGTTTTTCCCGCGCGGATCATTTTGGACACCTCATCGCGCATCGCGGCGAAGTAGCGGTTGAGCTCCTGCAAATCGGCGGCGCCGCGGCCGACATGCGCCGGGCCGTGGCCGGGAACATAGGTCTCGACCGGCAATCTCCGCGCCATCACCTTCTCGGCGATCTCCATGAAAGGCTTGCCGGCGCGGAATGTGCGGTAGGCCGTGTCGCCGGGCCCGGTGTGGATTTCCGATTTGAAGAGATCGCCCATCGCGAAGATTCGCTTCTCCGGAATGTAGAGGCTGACATCGCTGGTCGAATGGGCGGCGCCCTCTTCGGTGAGCACGAAGGTCAGCCCGCCGAAGCGGATAGTGAGCGAGCCGTCGAAGGTGATGTCGGGCTGCACCAGTTCCGAATTGTGGTAGGGCGCATAGAGCGCATCGTTCGACCGCTTGCGGGTGGTGAACTCTTCCAGCTCCTCGGCGGCGAGGCTTTTGGCCTGTGTGCGCGTGCCGATGATGATGGGACGGTCTTGGCGGAAGTGCCAGCCGCCGGTGGCGTGATCGCCGGCCGGATGCGAGATCGCGTGATAGATGATCTTCTTGTCGGTGGTGCGCCTGATCCCGGCGAAGACCTGATCGGCGGTACGGATGTCGCCGTCCCACACGAACACGCCGGCATCGGTGACGACGAACATCGAATTGCTCGACCCCGTCGGATGCTGCATCAGATAGACATTGTCGGCGATTTTGCGCAGTTCCATACGCACAGGCGCCGCCGCGTCGGCCGCGCCAAAACCGGCGAACATCGCCATCATGGCGATCCCGAATGACTTCAAGGACAATGTGCTCCGTGCGGTGGCCATAAGCCCCTTCCCCGCTGTCGGCGTTTCTCCCGCACCGATTATATAGGAGGGGGGGCTTTGGACCTATCCCCAGCGCGAGTGCCCAAAACCGCCTAGCGGGGACGTGAACGCCTATTTCACAGGCAAAAGCGAGGGAAGGTCGTGCGGTAGGCGGACGTCGTTGACCGACAGCAGCACCGCCGTTTCCGTGTAATCGCCCATCAGCACGCACATATCGATCAGGTTCTTCTCGCCCAGCGCCTTCAGCGCGCGCGCATAGGTCGCCGAACTGACCTTGTGGGTCTGGAAATATTCGCGGCCCAACTGGATCATTGCCGCTTCCTTTTCGGGCACGCCGGTCAGCGGCTTTCCAAGGCGCACCACGTCGATGATGGAAGGCTCGAGCTTTTCCTTCAGCGCCACCGGCTCGTGGACGGTCCATTCGAAGGCCTGGTCCATCTCGCGGCTGACGATGAGGCGGATCAGTTCCTTCAAGCGCCCGCCGAGATCATCGCCGACTTTCTCCGGCGTCGAACCGTGTAGGCGTAAACCCCCGGGCCCTTGCAGACCGGCAAGCGAGCTGCGGTTCGGTCCAATGTGACGGTCGTAATCGGCATGGCGGTCGGCCGGCAACGCACTGCGCTGGATCATCGGCATGCGGCTGCGGGGATCGGGGTGGATGTCGCGGGGCAGCGACGCATTATATTGCGCTTCGGTCTGACGAGGCTGCGCGACGACATCGCGCGCCACAAAGCCGATGCCAATGGCAGACGCGAGCAGGATCGTGAGCGCGAACGGTTTCATGGCAGCCTTCCCCGAGACGAAATGCGGGCGCAAATCTACCCGACATTGCGCGCGGGGAGTAGGTGCCTCTCAGCGCCCGGCGGGATTGCGGTCGGACACCGAACACAGCGCCGACAAAGGCGGATTGGCGCCGAATCGCGACCGGAACTCGGTCACATTGCCACCGTCTTGCGGCTCGTCATCATCTTCCTCGTGAGGAACCGGCGCGGCACGATAGATAATCAGCGGCTTGGTCGCGCCATCGATCGCCAAACGGATCAGCGCCGCCGCTCTCTTGCCGCGCTCGCCGCAGGCATCGGCGTCGAGCGCCGCGACGACGGCGCGGAGCCAGATGAGATCGGAGAGGATACGCCGCCCGTCGCCGAACCGTTCGCCGACGCTGCGCAAATCCGCGATGTAAGGAAATTCCGTCGCGGTCAAACGATCGGCCGCGATGGCAATCAGTTCGCTAGCGCCCATCACGCTGGTGGGCTGCGTCGTTTCCAACATTCTACGAATGACAAGCGAGGCCGTGCGCAACTCGACCATGCGGTCGTCCTGCCAAGTCTTGCAGGTCGGCTCCAAACTACGCTCCGTTGCACGAAGTTGCTCCGCCAACGCCACTACCGGATCAATCTCCATTGTTGCCCTCATCGATTCATATTTTGAAAACGATAACAGCCTACAAGGGAAAGGATAGCCCGCAATAGATTGTTTTTTTACAGTGCCTTATCCCCAGTGATAGAAAATTGTTTAATTAAAATCGTAACGATCTCAGCATGACGCTGCCGCGAATGTTTCAAAATGGAACAGTTTTACTTGAGGGCAGACGCTTGAGGCCGAGCTTGCCTTGGCTCACTTCCAATTCAGAGCCTCAAGGATTCCGCGGCCCACCACCCAGTCGAGATCGGCGCGGGGAAGACCGAGCTCTTCGGTGAACATCGTCACCGACTGCCGGTAGGTGCAGGTCTTGGGCAGGCGCGAGAAATCGCTGCCCCAGAAACAGCGCTTCGCCCCGAAGCCATCGACGATGCGCTGAATCGCGCCGTGGATGTTTCGGAACGGATAATTTTCCGACGAGTAACACGGCGCGGCGGAAACCTTGACGGAGATGTTGGGATGCTTGGCAAGCGCGAGCAGGCGGCCGGCGCCTTCCTCGCACCTTTCATCCATCGTCTCGCGCGCGAAGCCCATGTGATCGACGATGAGGGTGAGGTTGGGATGGCGCGCGGCGATTGCGCCGACAACCGGCAAACGCTCCGGCGCGTGCAGCATCACCGGGATTTGCAGGCGCTCGGCTTCCGGCCAAAACCAATCGGCCGCGCCATTGTCGATCAGCGGGCGGTCATTGTCGCGGTGGAAGGTCAGGCGCACACCCGCCATATGAGGCTCGCGCTTCATCGCGGTGAGGCGCTCGCGCGCGCCGGGCCTGTCGAGGAAGATGCGGCCCATGACACGGAAGCGGTCCGGATGTTCGCGTGCCGCCGCCAAGCACAGATCGTTGCGGTCCCCATCGAGCGATGGCGGCACCAGCAGCACGCGGTCGACGCCCGCTTCCGCCATCAGCGTCAGCAGTTTTTGATGCGTCAGCGGCACGGGCAGATGGGCGCGGTTCTCCATGCCTTCGCCCCACGGGCGATCCGGCGTGTTCGCGGCCCAGATATGCACCTGCGTATCGACGACGATGATGGCGCGGCTCCTTATGAATTGCGCTTAGACAATCGCGTTTCCGCCTCGCGGATCAAGCGGAAGATTTTCGGCGGCGACAGCGGCAGCGCGTTGGGCTGGACGTCAAACGCGCGCAAGGCCGACGCGACCGCGTTGGCGATCACGCCCGCGACCGGAATGATGCCGCCCTCGCCTGCGCCCTTTGCCCCCAGCGGATTGTGCGGGTTGGGATGGTTTTCCAGCGCGAAGACTTCGATATGGGGAAAATCGCAAGCTGTCGGCATCAGATAATCGGCGAGCGTCGTGGTCAGAAGCTGGCCGTTGCCGTCATAGACAAGATGTTCCATCAACGCGCCGCCGAGGCCCTGCACGATGGCGCCGAGCGTTTGGCCGTGAAGCGTCGCCGGATTGACGATGCGCCCGACATCCTCGACGGCGACATAATCGATCAGCGCGATATGGCCGGTCTCCGCATCCACCGCGACATGGGCGGCGTGCGCGCCATAGGAATAGGTGCGCTTGCTGCTTTCGAAGGTGCCACTGGCTTCGAGGTCACCGGAGTGGCCGTGCACGCGGATTTTCTCACGCAACGCGTTTGCGGCGGCGATGATGGCCGAGCCGCCCATCACCGTCGAGCGCGAGGAATAGGCACCGAACCCTTCGTGCAACAGATCGGTGGAGCCGTGGAAGACACCGCGAATTTGCGCCAGCGGCACTTCCATCGCGTCGGCGGCGATCTGCGCGAACACCGTCTCAAGCCCCTGCCCGACCGCCGAGGAGCCGACGAAGACAGAGACCGTACCGTCGGTTTCGATTCTGAGGCGCGCATTCTCGCGCGGGCCCGACGCGCCGCCTTCGAAATAGCAGCCGATGGCGATGCCGTGATGGCGGCCGTCTTTGATCTTGCCGTCGAGCGTCTTTTTTCCCGTCCAATCGAATTCGGCGAGGCAGCGGTCGAGCGTCTCGGTATAGTCGCCGCTGTCGGTTTCACTGAGGATTTTCGGGCGCAGCACCGTCGCCAGTCTATAGGGATGCTCCGCGCGCGTGATCAGATTGCGGCGGCGGAATTCCACGGGATCGATGCCGAGCTCGCCCGCCACGATGTCGAACAGCCGTTCGCGGAAAAAGTCGGCCTCGGCGCGGCCCGGTCCGCGATAGGTGCCGGCGGGCGTCTTGTTGGTCAGCGCGAGACTCACGGAAAGACCGATATGCGGGATGCGATAGGGGCCGGACAGCACCGAGATGATGTTGCGCGGCGGCGTCGCGCCGACGGTGCGGACATAGGCGCCGATATCGGCAATAGCCTCGCCCCGCAGCGCGATGATCGTGCCGTCGGGTGCGCAGGCGATTTCCAGCGTGCATTCGGCTTCGCGCGCATGGTTGGTCGCAAGGAGATTTTCTCGCCGATCCTCGATCCATCTGACGGGCGCACCAAGCGCACGCGCCGCGAACGGAACCAGAAAATCCTCAGGGTAAAATTCACCGCGCGCGCCGAAGCCGCCGCCGACATCGTTCTCGATCAAAGCGACGCCGCTTTCGGGCAGGCCCAGGAAGCGCGCCAGAATGCGGCGATTGGGAAACGGCACTTTGGCCGCGCCATAGAGCGTCATATGGGACGCATTTGCGTCCCACTCGGCCAACAGCCCGCGTCCTTCCATCATGACCGCCGTGTGGCGATGCATCTGGAAGCGTTCGCGCCGCGTGTAGCCGCTATGCGCATTGAACGCGGCTTCCGCGTCGCCGCGTACCGCCTGCATAGTGGCGGCGATATTGCCCGCGATATCGTCGAACAACAGCACGTCGCCGCGCGAGGACATCACCGGCGGCAGAACCTCGATGTCGAGATCGATGTGGGAAGCGGCGTCCTCGGCGAGGTCGGCATTGTCGGCGATGATGATAGCGACCGGTTCGCCGACATAGCGAACCTTGGCTTCCGCGATGACCGGCTGCTCGCAAAGGACAAGCTCGGGCATCGGTTCCTGGCGCATCGGAATGCGGGGAACGCGTGTCCCGATGTCGGCGGCGGTCAGAATCGCGCGTAACCCCGGCAATTCCAGCGCCGCGTCCGTGCGAACGCCACGGATAATTCCATGCGCGACGGGACTGCGGAGAATAACCGCGTGAAGCAGACCCGCCCGCGCGATGTCGCCGACATATTGCCCGCGCCCGGTGAGGAAGCGTGCATCCTCCAGCCGGTTGATCGCGGCGCCGATATAGGCGTTGGTCTTTCGCATTACGATTTTAAGTGCGCGTCGCGCCTTTTATACAGCGCGTCATCGGCATAGCCCATCGTGTCTGGCCTCGCCGTTCCCAGCATCACCTGGAAATAGACCGGCTCCAGGCTTTCATTCTGATAGCCGTGAATGACGCCCGGCGGACAGGCGATGCATTCCCACGGACCCAAGGTCCGCGTGAGGCGCTTGCCGTTCTCGTCCTCGACGAAAACGGCGAGATGACCCTGGAGCACGAAGAAGACTTCCTCGACTTCGTGCGTATGCGGAGCATTTCCCTGGCCCGGCGGCACGAACATGATGCTGAGCGTGAAACCGCGCGCCGGGATGACCGACGGATCGCCATGCTTGCCTGAGCCGCCGGCGCCGATGAAACGGTGCTGAGCGCGGCGATAACCTTCGATCTTGGCGTCCTCGAACGCGGCCCAATCGCCCTTCTTCTCGGCGAAGCGGCCGACATAGCGCGCCATGATGTCTTCGAGCGAAAGCGTCTCGATCTCGGAAGGTCTTTTGTGCCGCGCTTCCGCCATGGCCGATATTACTCCGCTTCTTGGATCAGGCGCCAGAGGCGCGGCGGCGTCAGCGGCAATTCCCGTGGGGTGACGCCCAAACTTTGCAGCGCGGAAGCGACCGCGTTGGAGATCACACCGGCGACCGGGATGATGCCGCCCTCGCCCGCGCCCTTGGCGCCGAGCGGATTGATCGGCGAAGGTTCCTCTTCCATCACGAAGGCGCGGATGTTCGGGAAATCGGGCGCCGTCGCCATCATGTAATCGGCGAAGGTGGACGATAGCATCTGGCCGTTGGCGTCGTAGACGAATTGCTCGAGGAAGGTGCCGGAGAGACCCTGCACCAGGGCGCCGAGAATTTGTCCGCGCAAAGTGGCCGGATTGATGATGCGTCCGACATCCTCGATGGCGACGTAATCGAGAACGGCGACATGGCCGGTGGCGGGATCGACGGCGACATGCGCGGCGTGCGCGCCGTATGAATAGGTGTGATGGTGATTGATGAAGCTGCCATCGGCGGTCAGTCCGGCGAAATCGGCGAGAGCGAGCGATTTGCCGTTCGGGCCCGTGATCCTCTCGTCGGCGAAAGCGATCTCGGCCGGCGCACAATCGAAACGTTGGGCGCCTGCTTTGCGCAATTCTTCCTTCAGCGCCGCCGCCGCATTCAGCATGGCCGATCCGCCCATCACCACGGCGCGCGAATGATAGGAGCCGAAGCCTTCGCGTAAGTAAGTGGTCGAGCCGTGGAAGATGCGCACGCGGTCGAAGGGCAACTCCAGCGCATCCGCCGCGATCTGCGCGAACACGGTTTCGAGCCCCTGCCCGATAGCGGATGAGCCGACATAGGCCGAGACCGAACCGTCTTTCTCGACGACGAATTGCGCGTTCTCCTTCGGTCCCGCGGCGCCGCCTTCGATGAAACAGCCGACGCCGACACCGTGATAGCGGCCGTCGATGAGCTTACCCTCTAGCGCCGACTTCTTCGCCCAATCGAATTCCTTCAGGCAGCGGTTCAACGTCGAACCATAATTGCCGCTGTCATATTCGGTGTCGGCTTCGAACGGCGCGATGTGCGCGATTGTGTACGGCATCTCCGCCTTGGCGATCAGATTGCGGCGGCGAAATTCGACGCGGTCGATGCCAAGATCGCGCGCCGCCATATCGAGCAGGCGCTCGCGGAAGAAATCCGTCTCGTAGCGGCCCGGCCCGCGATAGGTGCCCGACGGCGTCTTGTTGCTGAATTGCAGGCGCACATCGAGGTCGATATTCGGAATGCGATAAGGCCCCGACATGAACTGCCCGATGTTGCGCGGCGCGACGAGACCATTGGTGCGGATATAGGCGCCGACATCGACGAAGGCGTGGCCGCGAAGCCCGATTATCGTGCCGTCGCGGGCGCAAGCGATCTCGATCTCGCAATCGGCGTCGCGCGCATGCTGGGTGGCGACGAGATTCTCGCGCCGGTCCTCGGTCCATTTGACGGCCCGCCCCGTCAACCGCGCCGCGAAGGGGACCAGGAAATCTTCCGGATAGAATTCACCGCGCGCGCCGAACCCGCCGCCGACATCGTTCTCGATCAGATCGACGGAGGTTTCAGGCAGACCGAGCCGTTCGGCCAACATGCGGCGGTTGAACCAGGGCACTTTCGCCGCGCCATATAATGTCAGGTGGGATTTCGCGGCGTCCCACTCGGCCAGAAGCCCACGCGGCTCCATCGGAACGGCGGCGTGACGATGGACGCGAAATTTCTCGGCCCTTGTGTAGTGCGCGCCTTTGAAAGCGGCGTCCGCATCGCCCAAAGTGGCGCGGTAGGTGACCGGGGAATTGCCGCCATGCGCTTCGAACAGAAGCACCCTGTCCTCGCCCGAGACATAGCGGTCGGTGATCGCCGGCAATTCCTCGATGTCGAGATCGATGGCCGCGGCGGCGTCCTCGGCGATGCCGATGCTCTCGGCCAGCACCATCGCCACCGGCTCGCCGGCATAGCGGACTTTTTCGGATGCCAGCACCGGCTGATGGAACGGCACCAGAGACGGCATCGGCTGCAAACGGATCGGCACCACCGGAACGGGCTGGCCGAGCTCCCTCGCAGTAATGATCCGGTGCACGCCCGGTAACGCGGCGGCGCGCACCGTCCCTATTTTCCGAATGTGGCCATGCGCGATGGGGCTGCGCAGGATGACGGCGTAAAGCTGGTCCGCGCGCCTAATGTCGTCGACATATTCGCCGGCGCCGCGGACAAAGCGCAAATCTTCGGTGCGTTTCATGGCGGCGCCGACCAGGCGATTGGCCGCCGTCACGGCCGGACCCCCGAAGGCCGATCTATGCTCTGTAAGAGGCGATTTCATGCGCTTCTAAGGGTAAATGCCGTTGCGTACGCTTTAGCACATAGGGCGGTCAGGCGTTAAACGAATGACTGCGCAAATCCGAGCAATCCTGCGCCATTAGCTGTTCC
>SHWE01000044.1 GCA_009693985.1 Alphaproteobacteria bacterium
CGGCAGGCGATTGGGGTCGATTTGCCATGACCCATCGCGACTTCGATCTGGCGAAGCAACGTCACAATTTGCTCCGCGCTAAACCTCTTCTTCGGCATGACCAAGCTCCTTTCCAAGACGGTTTCTAACAAACCGCTTGGTCCCAAAAAGCCCGGTCAGGTCAACTGCGTCAGCACTCCCGTCATATCGCTGCCGTCGAGGCTGGCAAATTCGAGCTTGGCGCCGACCAGCACCGCGCCTTTGAGATTGGCGCCGACCAGCACCGCGCCTTTGAGATTGGCGCCCGCGAGATCGGTCGAAGCGACAACGCAAGACGCGCAATAATTACGCCATAACCCAATTCGTCATCGCCCGGCGAAGTCCGGGCGGTCCATGGATGCCCCGGACTAACGCCGGGGCATGACGAAATAGAGCTTGGATGACTTATCCCCGGACCTTCGAGGCGCGTTAGGCTCATCCTGCGGAACTAGAATGGGTGCGTGGTGACGGCGAAGAACGAGAATTATCCCCGCGCGGAGTCGCGCAAATCCTGGCGGATGCTTCTGCCTATCCCCGCAGGCAGGGGGCGGGGGGTACGAAAATTGAAAAACAACCTCCCCCAGCGCGGGGAGGTCGATCCGGGTGCGCGAAGCGCAAACGGATCGGGTGGGGGATCACCCCACCATTGCCCCCACCCGGCTTGCCTCGTATTGCTCGGCTCGCCGACCTCCCCGCGTTGGGGGAGGTGGATCAGAAATTTGCACCGCTGCTCACGATCCTATAGACCGCCGCGCTGTTGCGGATGCCGGAGAAACGCGTGGCTAGGAAAGACGTCAAAAAGGTCGTGCTCGCCTATTCGGGGGGGCTGGATACGTCGGTCATCCTGAAATGGCTGCAGACCGAATATGAATGTGAGGTCGTCACCTTCACCGCCGATCTCGGCCAGGGCGAGGAGCTCGAACCGGCGCGCGCCAAGGCCAAATTGCTAGGCATCAAGGATGCCAATATCTTCATCGATGATTTGCGCGAGGAATTCGTCCGCGATTACGTCTTTCCGATGTTCCGGGCCAACGCGCTCTATGAGGGCGTCTATCTGCTGGGCACCTCGATCGCGCGCCCGCTGATCGCCAAGAAGCAGATCGAGATCGCGGAGAAAGTCGGCGCCGACGCGGTCGCCCATGGCGCGACGGGCAAGGGCAACGACCAGGTCCGCTTCGAGCTTTCCTATTACGCGCTGAAGCCAGACATCAAGATCATCGCGCCGTGGCGCGAATGGGATTTGACCTCGCGCACCAAGCTGCTCGCCTTCGCGGAAGACCATCAGATTCCCATCGCCAAGGACAAGCGCGGCGAAGCGCCGTTCTCGGTCGACGCCAATCTTTTGCACTCATCGTCCGAAGGCAAAGTTCTGGAAGACCCCAGCGTCGAAGCCGACGAGGCCGTCTATCAGCGCACCATCTCGCCCGAGGAAGCGCCCGACAGAGCGACGATGGTGGAGATCGGTTTCGCCAAGGGCGATGCCGTGTCGGTGGACGGCAAGCCGCTTTCGCCGGCGGGGCTGCTGACGGCGCTCAACGCGCTCGGGAAAGCCAACGGCATCGGGCGCATCGATCTCGTCGAGAACCGCTTCGTCGGCATGAAGTCGCGCGGCGTCTATGAGACCCCGGGCGGCACGATCCTGCACGCGGCGCATCGCGCCATCGAATCGATCACGCTGGATCGCGGCGCGGGGCACCTGAAAGACGAGCTGATGCCGCGCTATGCGGAGCTGATCTATAACGGCTTCTGGTTCAGCCCCGAACGCGAGATGCTGCAAGCGGCCATCGACAAGAGCCAGGAATTCGTCGAAGGCACGGTGCGGCTGAAACTCTACAAGGGCAATGTGATGGTGGTGGGGCGCGAGTCCGCCACTTCGCTCTACGCGCATGACCTCGTCACCTTCGAGGATGATCGCGGCGCCTACGACCAGAAGGACGCGGCCGGCTTCATCAAGCTGAACGCGCTGCGCCTGCGCACGCTCGCCTCGCGCAAGCGAAAGCTGCCGAAGAAATGAGCGCGCCGAACGCCGCGCAAGTGACCTATTGGAACGGCCCCATCGGCAAAGTATGGGCGAAAGAGCAGGCCAAGCGCGACCGCGATCATGCGCCGATGACGATGGCGGGCATCGATCTGTTGGCGCCGAAACCCGGTCAGCGCGTGCTCGACATCGGTTGCGGTTCTGGCACGACGACGTTCCTTCTCGCCGAGCGCGCGGGGCCCAGCGGCAAGGCCGTCGGCATCGATTTGTCGGGACCGATGCTCGCCGTCGCCGATGCGCGGCGCAAAGAGGTTTCCGTTGCGCCCGAATTCATCCAAGGCGACGTCACCGATTATCCCTTCGCGCCGGCGAGTTTCGACTGCGCCTTCTCGCAATTCGGCGTGATGTTCTTCGCCGATTCGGTTGCCTCTTTCGCCGCCGTGCACAGGGCGATGAAGAAAGACGGACGGCTCGTCTTCGTCTGCTGGCGGGGCGCGAACGAAAATCCGTGGTCGTCGGTGCCGGAGAGCGCCGCGAAACCGCTGCTGCCGCCATCGGCGCCGGTCTCGCCCGACGCGCCGGGCCGTTATTATTTCTCCGATCCCGAACGTGTTAACCGCGTTCTGTCCGGCGCCGGCTTCCGCGACATCGCGCTCGATAAATTCGACGCGAAGATTCATCTCGGGCGCACGCCCGAAGAGGCGGCGTCGTCCAGCATCGATGCGGGGCCGCTTCTGCGCACGCTCGCCGAGGTCGACGAGCCGACGCGCGCACGCGTGCGTGAAGCCGTGACCGCCAGACTCTCAAGGGAAATGGGACCGGGCGGCGTATACTTAACCGGCGGCTGCTGGCTGGTCAGCGCGCGCGGCTGAATCGTGCTAGATTGCGGCACGGGGGCGACGGAGGACAAGATGGCCTTATCCGCGAAATGTTTCCTCGTTGCGAGCGGCGTGTTGCTGGCGACGGTTTCGGCCTATGCCGCCGCCGTTGACGACGCAAACTCCGCGGTGCGCGCGGCGCGCGACGGCAAATATGAAGAGGCGATCGAACTCTTCACCAGCGCCATCAACACCGACGAATTGAACTTGAAGGGCCGGGCGCAGGCCTATGCCTATCGCGGCATCGCCAAGGCGGCGATCGGCAATTACGAGAGCGCCAACGAAGACCTCAATTCGGCGGTGGTGCTGGACAGCGAATATTCCGCCGACGCTTACGCCTATCGCGGCTATTTCCGCATGGTGCAGGGGCGCAGCCGCGAAGGGGCCGCCGACCTCGAAAAAAGCGCCGAACAGAAAGTGTGGTCCTACAACGCGATCTGGCTGCATCTGGCGCGGATAAAGGCGGGCCTTCCCGACACCGACGGAATCTCGCTTGGCGCCAACGCCACGATGCTCAATTTGAACGCGTGGCCGGGACCGGTGATCCGCTATCTGCTGGGACAGGGGACGCAAGAAGCCATGACCGCCGCCGCGCAGGAAGGCGATCCCACGCGCCTCATCGAGCGCGTCTGCGATGTCAATTTCTATGTCGCCGAAAAGGCGCTGACGACCGGCGATGTGGCGACGGCGCGGCCGCTGCTGCAAAAGGCCGCCGACAAATGCCCGTTCGCATCTTTCGAGCGCATGGGCGCCATCGTCGAGCTGGCGCGGCTGAAATAGGTCTAAGCCGGCGCCCGCGTGCCCTGGCCGGCAAACCATTCCGGCATTTCATAGCCGACCGATTTTTCGATGGCGCAGGTGCGCTGCACGGCTGGGCGCGCCATCATGCGCGCATGGTGCGCGGCCAAATTGGGCAATGCGCCTTGCGGCAGATCCAGCGCCGCCATCAGGCGCCAATAGAGCCGGAAGAGATGGATGTCGACGATGGAATAGGGGCCAAGCACCCATTCCTTCGTTCCCAGGCGCTTATCGGCGATGTCGTAGACATTCCGCGTGTGCTCGATGCCCTTGTTGCGCGCCGGGTGAAGCGTGGAGGCGATGAACGACATCCAGGAAATCGCCCGCGCCTCGCCTTCGGGGTCGCTGAACGGCAGCAACTGCGCGGCGGGATAGGTTCGCGCGAGATAGAAGAGGATCGCCGCCACTTCGGTCAGCGGGCGCGCGTCGATCAGAAGCGTCGGAACTTTCCCTTCCGGGTTGATCGCGAGATAGGCCGGGGAGCGGGTTTCCTTCTTGTCGAAGGATAGCGGCCGCTGCTCGTACGGCACGCCGATCTCGTTAAGCGCGATATGCGGCGCAAAAGAGCTGGAGCCGGGCGCGAAATAGAGCGTGAGCATAGGAAGCGGCTCCTAGCGGATCACACGTCCAGATTGGCGACAGAAAGCGCGTTGTCCTGGATGAATTCGCGGCGCGGCTCGACCAATTCGCCCATCAGTTTGGCGAACAGATCGTCGGCCTCGTCGCCATGCTCGATCTTCACCTGCAACAGAGTGCGGGCGTTCTCGTCCAGCGTGGTTTCCCACAATTGGTTGGGGTTCATTTCGCCCAACCCTTTGTAGCGCTGCAACGAAAGTCCGTGCCGCCCCCATTCCAGAATAGTGTCGAGCAATTGCGACGGCGCGCGCACTTCGCGCGACTCGTCTTTGCGCGAGAGCTTGGCGATTTTCAGATAGGTCGCTTGCAGCTCGGCGGACATGCGGTCGAGCTTGCGCGCGTCCGCGCTGGCAATGAGCTGGCCGTCGATGGCGATGGTTTCGGTGACGCCGCGCACTTCGCGGCGGAATTTGAGCCCGCCATCCTGCATCGGCTCGCCCTTCCAGCCGCGCTCCGTCTCGTCGGACAGGAGGTCGAGCCGCCGCGCGATATATTCCGCGGCGCCTTCGGCCTTGGCGCGGTCGGAGAGCGTTTCAGGATTGAGCGCGCCGGCGATCGCCGTCTGCTCCAGCACGAAGCGCGGATAATGGCGCGGGAAACCGTCCAAGGCCGAGCGGGCGTTGCGCGCCCGCTCGATCAGATTGGCAAGGTCGGCGCCTGCGATATGCTCGCCGCTCGACAGCGTCAGCCGCGCGTCCTTAAAGCCCTCGTCGATCAGATGGGCTTCGAGGTCGCGTTCGTCCTTGAGATAGCGTTCGGATTTCCCGCGCGCCGCTTTGTAGAGCGGCGGCTGGGCGATGAAGATATGGCCGCGTGTGACCAGCTCCTTCATCTGCCGGTAGAAGAAGGTCAGCAGCAGCGTGCGGATATGGGCGCCGTCGACGTCGGCGTCCGTCATGATGATGATCTTGTGGTAGCGCAATTTGTCGGGATTGAACTCTTCGGCCCCGATGCCGGTGCCGAGCGCGGTGATGAGGGTGACGATTTCCTGCGACGACAGCATCTTGTCGAAACGGGCGCGCTCGACATTGAGGATCTTGCCGCGCAAGGGCAGCACCGCCTGATTGGCGCGGTTGCGGCCCTGCTTGGCGGAGCCGCCGGCGCTATCGCCTTCGACGATGAAGAGTTCGCATTTCGACGGATCGCGTTCCTGACAATCGGCGAGCTTGCCCGGGAGGCCGCTTCCCTCCAGCGCGCCCTTGCGCCGCGTCAGTTCGCGCGCTTTGCGGGCAGCTTCGCGGGCGGTGGCCGCCTCGATCACCTTGCCGACCACGTTGCGCGCTTCGCTCGGGTGTTCCTCGAACCAGCGCCCCAGATGTTCGAGCAGAACGCCTTCGACGGCCGGGCGCACTTCGGAGGAGACCAGCTTGTCCTTCGTCTGCGACGAGAATTTCGGATCGGGCACCTTGATCGACAGCACGCAAGTGAGCCCTTCGCGGCAATCATCGCCCGTCAGCGGCACGCGGTCCTTTTTTCCGATGCCGGATTCGTCGGCATATTTCGTCACCACGCGGGTGAGCGCCGCGCGGAAGCCAGCCAGATGCGTGCCGCCGTCGCGCTGCGGGATGTTGTTGGTGAAGCAGAGCATGTTCTCGTGGTAGCTGTCGTTCCACGACAGCGCGGCTTGTACATGAATGCCGTCGCGATCCGCCGCGACCATGACGGGATTGGGGATCAGCGAGGACTTGGCGCGGTCGAGATAGCGCACGAAGGCCTCGAGACCGCCGTCATATTTGAGCACCAGTTCCTTCTTCTCGACGCCGCGTTTGTCGCTGAGCACGATGGTGACGCCGGAATTGAGGAAGGCAAGTTCGCGCAGGCGATGTTCGAGCGTGGCGAAATCATATTCGGTCTTGGTGAAGGTCTTGGTGCTGGCGAAGAACGTCACCTGGGTGCCGCGCTTGCCCTTGGAATCGCCCACCACCTCCAACGGCTTGACCGGATCACCGTCCTGGAAGCGTAGAAAATGTTCTTTGCCTTCGCGCCAGATGCGCAGTTCGAGCCATTCGGACAGCGCGTTCACCACCGACACGCCGACGCCGTGCAGCCCGCCGGAAACCTTGTAGGCGTTCTGCTCGAATTTTCCGCCGGCATGGAGCTGGGTCATGATGACTTCGGCGGCCGACACGCCTTCGCCATGATGGATGTCGACCGGCACGCCGCGCCCATTGTCGCGCACCGTGACGGAGCCGTCGGCGTTCAAATCGACATCGACGCGGTCGCAGAAGCCGGCCAGCGCCTCGTCGATGGCGTTGTCGACGACTTCATAGACCATGTGATGCAGGCCAGAACCGTCATCGGTGTCGCCGATATACATGCCGGGGCGCTTGCGCACCGCATCGAGACCCTTCAGGACCTTGATCGACTGGGCATCGTAGCTTTCGCCGTTGCCGTTGCCATTGCCGTTGCCGTTGGGATGGTTGTCTTCAGCCATATTCAATATATCTTCAATCTTGGGCCACGAATTGGCCGCCCGAAATCGCGAAGAACTGCGCGTTGGATTCGAGTGGCGCGAAAAGGTTCTTATCGGTTCCGGTCAGCCAGGCCTGGGCGCGAAGCGCGAGAATTTCCTCGAACAGAGCGGCGCGGCGCTGGACATCCAGATGCGCCGCGATCTCATCGAGCAGCAGTAGCGGCGCAAGGCCATCGCGGCGCTTGGTTTGCAGCCGCGCATTGGCGAGCACGATGGAGATCAGCAGCGCCTTCTGCTCGCCGGTCGAGCAATCGCGCGCATCGCTGCGCTTCGCCGTGTGGCGGACCTCGAGATCGGCAAGATGGGGTCCGATATTGGTGCGGCCGCTTTCCGCGTCGCGCTCGCGGCTCGCGGCCAGGGAATCGCGCAAGGTATCTGCGTCGGTGGTGGAGGTGCCGAGACCGTCCCGCAGCGCCAGATGGGCGCTCGGGAAAGCCCCGACGCGCGATGCCAGCTCGCCATTGAGACGCGCAATCGTTTCAAGGCGCGAGGCGGACACCATGGCGCCTTCTTCGGCCATCGCCGCTTCCAGCCCATCGAGCCAGGCCGCGTCGCGTGAGCCGTCGCGCAACAGGCGCAGGCGTTCGGCCATCGCGCGCTCGTAACGGGTGGCGCGGCGCGCATGTTGGGGCTCGGCGGAGAAAACGAGGCGGTCGAGGAAGCGGCGGCGCTCGCTGGCACCGTCCAGGAACAGACGGTCTTGCGCCGGGGTCAGCCACAGCATCGGAAGCAGCTCAGCCACATCGGCATTCGTCGCCGGCGCGCCGTTCAAATGCAGCGTGCGGCGCTGGGTGGCGCCTTCGCTCGGCACGAGGCCGGTGCCGATTTCCCAGGTGCCGCCAGGCGCGGCAACCGTCGCCGATACCGCCCACAATCCTTCGGCGAAGGCATCGCTGGGCGTTTCCGCCGGCGCTTTGCGCTGAAGATCGGCGAGCTTCGCCCCGCGAAGCCCGCGGCCCGGCGACAATAGCGAGATGGCTTCGATCAGATTGGTCTTTCCCGAGCCGTTGGCTCCGGCCAGAACCACGATACCGGTCCCGGCCCCGAGTTCGGCCCGCGCATAGGAGCGGAAATTCAACAGCCCAATTCGTGTCAGCGCCAACGCGGGAGACGAAACCTCCGCGCGCATTTCAGCGCCATCGATAGACCGTGCCGTCTGTGTCAAATCGTAATCCCTACACCCGCATCGGCATGAGGACGTAAAGCGTGCGCGGGTCCTCGGTGTCCTCGACGAGAGTGGGCGACCCGGCATCGGCGAGAAGGAAGCGCACGTCCTTGCCCGCGATCTGGCCGGTGATATCCAGGAGATAGCGAGCATTGAAGCCGATCTCAATGGCATCGGCATTGTAATTGGCGCCGACGTCTTCGGTGGCGGTGCCCGATTCCGGATTGACCACCGAAAGCGTCACGCGGTCGGTGCCAAGGTTGAGCTTCACCGCGCGCGTCTTATCGGCGGAAATGGTGGAGACACGGTCGACGGCCTGGGAGAAATCCTTGGCGTCGAGGGTCAGTACCTTGTCGTTGGCGGTCGGGATCACCCGCTGATAATCGGGGAACGAGCCGTCGATCAGCTTGGAGGTCAGCTCCACGCTGTTGAAGCTGAATTGCACCTTGGTGTCGGAAAGGCCGATCTCGATGGCGCCGTCGGCGTCTTCGAGCAGACGGCGCAGTTCCGCCACCGTCTTGCGCGGCACGATCACGCCAGGAATGTCCTTGGCGCCTTCGGGAAGTTCGAGTTCGTAGCGCGCCAAGCGATGCCCGTCGGTCGCCACGGCGCGAAGGCGGCTTTCCTTGCCCTCCTTGAAGGCGTGGACATAGATGCCGTTCAGATAGAACCGCGTTTCCTCGTTCGAAATGGCAAAGCGCGTCTTTTCGATCAGTGCGATCAGATCGGCGGCGGCGAGCCGGAAGCGGTGGGGCATGGCGCCCGCCGACATTTGCGGGAAATCCTCGCGCGGCAGGCAGGCGAGCTCGAAGCGGATGCTGCCCGCCGATACGGCCAGGCGTCCCGAATCCCCGGCCACCACTTCGGCCTGAACTTGCGAGCCTTCCGGCATCTTGCGGACGATGTCGTAGAGCATATGGGCCGGCGCGGTCGCCGCCCCGTTGCGCAACACGTCCGAGGGGAGCGATTCCACGATCTCGATGTCGAGATCGGTGGCGGTCAGCTTGAGCTGGCCCTTGGCCGCTTCGATCAGAACGTTCGACAGGATGGGGATGGTGTTACGCCGTTCGACAACGCTCTGGACATGGCCGAGAGCCTTCAGGAAAGCGCCGCGTTCGACGTTGATTTTCATGGTCCTTAGGCTTCCAGAATGTGGGTGGAAAAGCTTCCGATTCCCGACTGCAGAGCATAGCCAGAATCCCCCGCACAAGCGACTCGGGAGAGGCTGCAATATCGACGCGGGAGGCGACGAAAAATCGGCTCCCGGAGCGGCCCAAAACGGACCGTCCGGGATGACATGGTGAGCGACTAGTTACGGCTCGCGCGCCCCAGAACCTTGCGCAGGAAATCCACTTCCTGCTGGAACACCGGGTCCGTCTTGCACAGCGCCTCGATGCGCCGGCAGGCGTGGAGCACCGTCGTATGGTCGCGCCCGCCGAAGCGCCGCCCGATATCGGGAAGCGAACGGCTGGTCAGCTCGCGCGCGAGGAACATCGCGACCTGGCGAGGCCGCGCCACGCGGCGCGCCCGCCGCGCCGAATAGAGCTCCCGCAAATCGAGCTTGTAGAACTCGGCGGTCTTTTTCTGGATTTCCTCGATGGTGACGCGGCGGTCGCCATTGACGATGCGGCTGCCGATGGCTTCCTCGGTCATTTCCGGCGTGACCGGCTTGCCGGTGAGGTCGGCATAGGTGGCAAGCTTCATCAGCACGCCGAGAAGTTCCCGAGGGCTGGCGTCGAGCTCATTGGCGACTTGTTCCAGCATGGAATCGGGGATCGCTGCGCGCGGCCATTTCTTCGCCATTTCGACCGCCTTGGCTCTGAGGATGGCGAGCCTTGTCGGTGCGTCGGGCTTTTCCAGCGCGATGACGACCGCGCCCTGAAGCCGCGAGCGGATGTCGTCGGCAATGCCGTCGAGCGTCGCCGGCGAACGGTCGGCGGCGATGACGACTTTGCGGCGCAAATCGGTGAAGGCGTTCACCGTGTGGAGGAATTCGTTCATCGTCGAGCGCCCGCAAATATGTTGCAGATCGTCGATCAGCAGAATATCGGCGCCGCGCAGTTCTTCCTTGAAGGCGAGCGTCTCCTGATTGCGCAAAGCCGCCAGGAACCGGCGCATGAAATCCTCCGCCCGCAGGAAGAGGACGCGGGCGCCGCGCGTGCTGCGCGCTTCGAGGGCGATGGCGTTCAGCAGATGCGTCTTGCCGTTGCCGAATCCGCCATGGATGAAGAGCAGGCCCATATCGGGCTCGCCGCTTTCGGCCAAACGCTGAGCGGCCTTGAAGGCGAATTCGTTGGACGGGCCGACGACGAAGCCGGCGAAGCTCTGCGCCGGGTCGGGCTGGCGGTCCCACAGGCCCTGGAGCGAGACGCCCGCGCCTTTCGCGCCGGCAAGATCGGGCAGCGGCAGATGGGCGGCGCCGGCCCGCTGCGCCATGCGCGCCGGTGCCGGTTTGGGTTGCACGCCAAGACCGCGCGCTTCGGGCGCGGTGACGGCGATCTCCAGGCTCGTGAAGGCCGGCGCGGCGGCGACCAGCGCGCGCTCGACCCTTGTGGCATGATGCGAGGCCACATAATCGCGGATCAGGCGGCTGGGCGCGGCGAGACGCACATGTCCGCCCTCGACGCTCGTCAGCGACAGCGGCGCGATCCATGTGTCGAAAATTCCCTGACCCAATTCGAGCCTGATGCGGTCGCGCACGCCGGTCCAGATATCCACCCACGCCGGTTCCGGCGCATGTTGCAGTGGCAAGGCCATCTTATTCATTCCCCACATGTCTTTTTCCGGCTTCTCTTCGGGGCTGCCGGTTCCCCCTGGTGTGGTAAGCCCCGTCATTTCAGTCGCGTACTCTTCTTATTCGCGTCTCTCCTATGTTTGGGTCAAAGGCAGCCCGTCCGCCTTCCAGCCCGCGACATGGCCGCGATGGCCTTGGGCATCGGGAGCGCCTTCGAAACCGTGTCTGATGTTGAAGCAGGGCCCGTAGCCGGCCCCCGTCATGGCGATGGCCGCGGCGCGGCTACGGGCACCCGAGCGGCACAGGAAGAAGATCGGAGCCCCTTTGGCGTAGTTGATGCCGGCAAGGGCTTCTTTGAGCTCCGCCACGAAGCCCGGATTGGGCTCGGAGGGGAAGCGCTGCCATTCGCAGAGCAGGGCCTGGCGCTGCAGCGAGCCGAGCTCGGGCACGCCGACGAAGTTCCACTCGGCCTCGGTGCGCACGTCCACCAGCTGCGCGCTGGCGTCCTTGGCGAGGCGCTCCCAGGTTTCGCTAGGATCGAGGTCGCCGGCATAGGCGGCGTTGGAAGTTCCCCCGGTAGAATGCCGTTCGCTCATTCGCCATCCCCCCAAAACGGCAAAAATTCCCACACGAGCGCCCAAGCACTCTTCAAGACTAACTAAAAAATAATTGATCGATTACTTGGTGCGGTCTTTTAAGGCGGTCGTACAGGCTCGCTAATACACCGCAATGACTGGGTATTTACCCGGATTTTGCTGGTACATCGTGGCCGCCCCGTTCAATGAAGCAAACTCTATACAGCGCCGGGGCCGCTGCGCAAGGGTGATTCGGCACCCTTCCGGCAAATATTAACGGCGTGCCGAAATGACAAAAAAACCTATAAATCCGGGTACTTGACAGTACACGGATGAATGCGTGGGGGTACACGGATCAATAGCGTTCAGACGATTCAGAGGCTTAGTCGAATCGATGACGGAAACGCGACAACCTAGTTAACCCAGGGGCAGAAATTCCGTCCACGGACAATAGGAAAATAATCGCGCATTATTCGCGCGTGACGGTCATGTGAGCTTCAAGAAAATATAGCAATCCTAATTGCTAAGGGCCTTCAGGCGGCGGGCGAGGCGCGAAACCTTACGCGAGCCAGTGTTCCTGTGGATAACTCCCTTGGAGACGCCCTTCATGATGGCTTTCTCGCCAGCCTTGAACGCGACCGTGGCGGCCTTCTTGTCGCCCGCCGCGAGCGCTTCTTCCGCCTTGCGGACCGCGGAGCGGAGCTGGCTCCGGCGGTTCTTGTTGACGGCCGTACGCTTCGCGGTGATGCGGACGCGTTTTTCTGCGGAAGGATGGCTGGGCATGGGGCGTAGGCCTTCGTGAGGTGCGTAAGGCGCGGCCTATAGCCCGGCACGGCGCCCAAGGTCAATGTGGGGGGCCTTTAAGCATCGGGCTCTTTCCGTTCGGTGTACAGAGCCAAAACGATTGCCGTGATGACGCCGATGACAATCGGAAGCCCTATTCCAATCCAAATTCCAAGCTCACGGTACATGGCTTCTCTCGACGCTTTGCAAAGCCTAGCACGGCGGGGGCGGTGGGGTGCGAACCGGGGGGTGGATTTCAAAATGAGACACTACCGGTTCGGTCAAACTGTAACAGTGCCGCCGCTTAGCGGTCCTTGAAGCCGGGTTTGCGCTTCTCGACGAAGGCCGCCATGCCCTCTTTCTGATCGTCGGTGGCGAACATCGCCTGGAAGATCCGGCGCTCGAAATGGATGCCTTCGGCGAGGCTCGTCTCCATCGCCGTGTTGATGCAATCCTTGACCATCATCGCCGCGGGCATCGAAGCGCCCGCGATCTTGTTGGCGGCTTTCATCGCTTCGGTCATCAGATCGGCGAGCGGCACGACGCGCGACACAAGTCCGCTGCGTTCGGCCTCGGCCGCATCCATCATGCGCCCCGTCAAACACATCTCCATCGCTTTGGATTTGCCGATCGCGCGGGTGAGGCGCTGCGTGCCGCCGGCGCCCGGGCCGATGCCGAGATTGATCTCGGGCTGGCCGAATTTGGCGTTGTCGGCGGCGAGGACGAAATCGCACATCATGGCGAGCTCGCACCCGCCGCCGAGCGCGAAGCCCGACACCGCCGCGATCACCGGCTTGCGGGCCTTCGTGACGCGCTCCCAATTGCGTGTGATGAAGTCTTCCTTATAGGCGGATGCGTAAGTCTTGCCCGCCATCTCGGTGATGTCGGCGCCGGCCGCGAACGCCTTTTCCGAGCCGGTGATGATGATGCAACGCACGGCATCGTCCATCTCGAAGCCATCGAAGGCAGCGGAGAGCTCGTCCATCAGGGTCGAGTTCAGCGCGTTCAACGCCTCGGGCCGGTTGAGCGTGACGATGGCGACGGGGCCTTCGGTCCTCACCAATATCGTGCGATAGGTCATCGAAGCGCCCCCATGTTGCACTGCAATATGCGCCCATGACGCGCGGCCCGGCAATAGCGGCTATCATACAAAGACGGGCAGGAGGACAGCATGACGGTCGGAAGACAGGCTTCATTGTTGGCGTCGGCGCTTGCACTTTTTGTGACCGGCGCGTTGGCCGCCGGTGCGGCCGCTGCCGCCGATCAGGCGCCGCTTATGCTGGCCCGCGACTCCTATTTCTATGTCAATGCCAAGACAATTACCGTCGACGGCAAGACCTATGTCACCGATCAGATGTATGTCGAGGAACGCGTGCCGGCGCGCCGCACGCATCCGCTCCCCATCGTGATGGTGCATGGTGGCACGATGTCCGGCGTCAATTTCACCGGCACGCCGGACGGGCGCGAGGGCTGGGCGCAATATTTCGTGCGCCAAGGCTATGCGGTCTATGTCGTGGATCAGCCGGGGCGGGGCCGCTCGGGTTATCTGCCGGCGACCTATGGCCCGGCGCGCAATGTCCAGAGCACCAATTCGCGCGCCCGTTTCGTCGCGCAAGAAAAATCGAAGCTGTGGCCGCAGGCCGTGCTGCACAATCAATGGCCGGGCACGGGCGAGGTCAACGATCCCGCCGCGCAGCAATTGGCGGCCAGCCAATTGCCCGCCATCGGGAGTTTCGAGAAGCAGCAGTTCTTGAACCGCGATGCGCTGATCGCTTTGTTCGAGAAGATCGGCCCGGGGATTTTGCTGGCGCATTCGCAGGCCGGCGCCTTTGCCTGGCCGCTAGCGGATTCGCGTCCCGATCTCGTCAAGGCGATCCTGGCCATCGAGCCCAACGGCCCGCCGGTGCACAGCGTTGATTTTGTTGGCGCGCCGAAATGGTTCGAGGAAGGGCCGGTGTCGCTCGCCTATGGCATCACCGCGGTGCCGCTGAATTATGTGCCGGCGGTGAAAAGCGCTGCCGAACTTGCCTTCGTGCGCGATGCGAAAGCCGACGCGGCCGATAAGGTCGTGTGCTGGAGCCAGAAAGCGCCCGCGCGCCAACTCCCAAATTTGCAGAAGATGCCGGTGCTGGTGCTGACGTCGGAGGCGTCCTATCACGCGCCTTACGATCATTGCACCGTGCGCTATCTCGAACAGGCAGGGGTAAAGCCCAGCGTGATCCGGTTGGCGGACATGGGTGTGCGCGGCAATTCGCATGTGATGATGATCGAGAAGAACAACGCCCAGATCGCCGGCGTCATCGCACAATGGCTGGATAAGACCCTGCCGGCGGGAAAATAATTTCAAATAGCCTTGCTCATGGCAACGCTATCGTCACCCAGCGAACCGGCGGCGGGATCGACCCAATTCTCGCGAACGAAGCCAAGACTTTCGTAAAACCCCACAGCGCTTTGATGTGCGTTGAGGAAAATCCTGATCGCACCCTTTGCGCGCGCCAAGTCCTCGAATACACGCATGAGCGCGCGACCGTGACCCTTGCGTTGCTCTCCACGTTCGATGGCGACGAGACGCATGGCAACCGCGCCGCGCGCCAACAGATCGAGCCGCGCGACGCCGATGCGTTTGCCGTTGAATTTCAACAGCAGCGGAAAATGGCGCGGTGTCCGGTCATCGGGATGATTGGCGTCATAGACAATGTCCGGCCGCCGCGCGAACAACTCGCTTTGCCGGACAGCGTGGAAGAACGCCCAATCTTCAGGCGAAACAACGGGCACCAGTTGGTAATCGCTCATGCGGCCGCTTGAATCTTGGATATGCCAACCCGATTTCTAGCTGTTCGTTCTTTGAAACGTGAAAAACAGCCAATCGTTTGATACATCCATTGTACCGGAATTCGCATCTATTTTTTTTTGCTTTATCCCAACGCTTCACCGCGCAATTCCTGACTTCGCGCGCAATCTATCCCCGCAAGCGGGAGGGGGGAGGGCAGGAAATTTGAAAACAACCTCCACCGGAAACCGGATTGTCATTCCCGGCCGAGCGATGCTTTGCATCGCGGGGGGAAGGGAACCCAGTTGGCGGAGGTAATGCTCATTCTTCACCGAATGGATGCCCTTCCCTCGCCGTGACGTGTCACGGCTCGCCGGGCATGACATCCTTCGGATGTCACTTCTGACAGCTCGGGCAATAGAACGTCGAGCGGCCCGCTTGCACGATGCGTTTGATCGTGCCTTTGCAGCCGGGGCAGGGCTCGCCCTCGCGGTCATAGACGGCGAAATGATGCTGGAAATAACCGAGCTCCCCATCGGCCTTCTTATAATCGCGCAAAGTGGACCCGCCGGCCTTGATCGCTTCGCCGAGCACCTTCTTGATCGCAGGCACCAATTTCTCGCAGCGCGGGCCGGCGACGGTGCGCGCAAGGCGCTTGGGTGATATGCCGGAGCGGAACAGCGCCTCGCAGACATAGATATTGCCGAGTCCGGCGACGACGCATTGATCGAGCAGCGCCGATTTGATCGGCGTCTTTTTCCCCTTCAGCGCGGCGGACAGAACGGTGGGCGTGAAATCATCGCCCAACGGTTCGGGTCCCATGCCGTCGAACAAAGAATGCTGCTCGACCGCATCCGTCTTCGCCAACAGCATCAAGCCGAAGCGGCGATGATCGGTGAAGACGATGCGCACGCCTTCCTCGGTCTCGAATACGACATGATCGTGCTTGCCGTTGCCCGACCCATCGGCGGCGATCTGATTGTGGAAGCGCCCCGGCATCGCGGGCGGGGCCGCGGGGCCATGAATGGTGAAGCGCCCCGACATGCCAAGATGCATGATCAGCGTCTCGCCGCCTTCGAGATCGAGCAGCAGATATTTCGCCCGCCGCCGCAGGGACACCATGCGCCGCCCCTTCAGCCGCTCGGCGAAACGCTCCGGGAAGGCGACCCTGAGATCGCGGCGCCGGACGGAAAGGGCCGCCACGACATGCCCCTCCAGGGCCGGTTTCAGGCCGCGCCGGACGGTTTCGACTTCGGGAAGCTCGGGCATAGGGAGAGGTTAAGAAGGGTGCGGCGGTCAGGCTAGTGTATTTCGGCAGCCCATATTCTGTATTCTGTGTACGGACATGAGCGACGAGAACAAAACCGCCTCATTCGGCTTTCGCGACGTGGCGCCGGAAGAAAAGCCGGCGCTGGTGCGCGAGGTCTTTTCCTCGGTGGCGCAGCGCTACGATCTGATGAACGATCTGATGTCCGCGGGTGTCCACCGGTTGTGGAAGGATGCCTTCGTCGATTGGCTGAACCCGCAACCCGGCATGGCGGTGCTCGATGTCGCGGGCGGCACCGGCGACATCGCCTTCCGCATCGCGGAGCGCACGGCCAAACGGGGCGCGTCCGCCAAGGTCACGATCTGCGACATCAATTTCGAAATGCTCAGCAACGGCGTGTTGCGTGAGCAAGCCAAGAACCCGAACATCGCCTGGGTGTGCGGCGACGCAGAGAACCTGCCTGTCGCGGATGCGACACAGGACGCCTATACGATCGCCTTCGGCATTCGCAACACGACCCATTTCGAAAAGGTGCTGGCCGAAGCCTATCGCGTGCTCAAGCCCGGCGGGCGATTCCTGTGCCTGGAATTTTCGCGCGTCACCGCGCCGGGGCTGGATGCGCTTTACGATCTTTATTCCTTCTCCGTGCTGCCGAAGCTCGGCGAGGTGGTGGCGGGCGACGGCGCGGCCTATCGCTATCTGGCGGAAAGCATCAGGCGGTGGCCGTCTCAAGCGCAGTTCGCCAAGGCCATTGGCAAAGCGGGTTTCGCGCAAGTGAAAGTTCGCAACCTCTCCGGCGGCATCGCGGCGATGCATTCGGGCTGGAAGCTGTGAGGAAGTATGTTCCGTACACTGAGTAAAATCAAACGACTCCTGCGCATGGCGCGTGCGCTGGCCGCGCATGACGCGCTGGTGCCGCGCGAATATGCGGCGGACGTGCCTCCGGCTTTGCGCATCGTTGCGCGTATCGTCGGCGGACGCGCTAAGGCGATTTCGAATTTGAGCGCCGGCGTGCGGCTCGCCAAGGCGCTGGAGGACATGGGTCCGTCCGCGATCAAGCTTGGCCAGTGGCTGGCGACGCGTCCCGATATTCTCGGCTCCGACGTCACGCGCGGGTTGGAAACGCTGCAGGACCATTTGCCGCCCTTCGCCGATGCGGAGGCGCGTCGCATCGTCGAATCGGAGTTCCGAAAACCCCTCGGCGAAGTGTTCACCAAATTTGCCCCTGCGATGGCCGCCGCTTCCATCGCGCAGGTGCATGAGGCGCAGACCAATGAGGACCCGCCGCGCCGCGTGGCGGTGAAGATCCTGCGGCCGCACATCGAAGACGAATTCGTGCGCGATTTCGAAGCGTTCCGTTTTGCCGCCCGCATCGCCGAGCGTCATTTCGCCGAAGCGCGGCGCCTGCGTCTGCGCGAGCTGGTCGAAACGCTCGCCCGCTCCGTCGCCATCGAGCTCGACTTGCGGATGGAAGGCGCCGCCGCTTGCGAGCTGGCCCACAACACGCGCGACGACCGCGAATTTCGCGTGCCGGCGCTCGATTGGACGCGCACCAGCGCCCGCGTGCTGACCACAGAATGGATGGAAGGCGCATCTTTGCGCGATGCCGCCGCGCTTGAAGCCGCCGGTCACGATCCCAAACGCGTCGCCGTCAATCTGCTGCGCGCGTTCCTCAAACAGGCGCTGATCGACGGCTTCTTTCACGCCGACATGCATCCCGGCAATCTCTTCCTCGATAGCGAGGGGCGCATCTGCGCCGTCGATTTCGGCATCATGGGGCGGCTCGATCCCGCGATGCGTCGTTTCATGGCCGAGACGCTGGGTGGGTTCCTCGCGCGCGATTATACGCGCGTTGCCAATGTGCATTTCGAAGTCGGCTTCGTGCCCAAGACCCACAGCGTCGAGACCTTCGCGCAGGCGCTGCGCGCCATCGGCGAGCCGATCTTCGGCCTTCGCGCGCGCGATATGTCGATGGCGCGGATGCTGGAACAATTGTTCGAAACGACGCGCCGCTTCGACATGCAATTGCAGCCGCAATTGGTGCTGTTGCAGAAGACGATGGTGGTGGTCGAAGGCGTGGCGCGCAATCTCGATCCCGATTTCGACATCTGGGAAGCCTCGCGTCCGGTGGTCGAAACCTGGATGCTGGACCGGCTCGGCCCCGAAGCGCGTTTCCGCGAGGCGGCGGATGGCCTGACCTCGCTGGCGCGCCTCGCCCAGAACATGCCGCAGGTGCTGCGCGATACCGAGATCATCGCGGCGCAGCTCGCCGATGGCGGCCTGCGGCTGCATCCCGATTCGGTTCGCCAGATTGCGCTGTCGCAGCTTCGCCGCACGCGCCATGTACGCGTGGCGCTGTGGATCGCGGCCGGCGCGCTCGGGATTATTGCTTTGGGAGCGTTTTAGGCTTTAGCCAAGTTTCCCTGGCGTCTCGCCGCCGATGCGGATCGAGCCGGCGTCGCAGACGCGCGGGGCCAGCGCGCCAAGCTGGAACACCTTCACCTGGAAGATGTGGTTGGCGGCTTCGGGCATGTTGGGAACGCGGACCTGCAAGCCGGTGCTGCCGAATTCCTGATCGGTGGCGACGACCGCGCGATAGCCGGGCGAAGCCGCATCCTCCGCGTTGGCAAGAGTCAGGACGACTTGCAGAGTCTCGGGCGCGTTGGCGCGCATCACGCAATCGCCGGTGATGGTGAGCGTCTGGCTGGCGACGACATCGGTGATCTGTTCGGCGGCGCCGGAGTCGCGGCCCGTCACTTCGCTGTGCGTGCTATGCAGCACCAGGCTGCCGATCTCGGCCACCGGAGGATTGACTGCGACAGCCGTTCCGGCGCCCGAAACGAGAGCGAGGAAGGTGAAGGCCGGCCCGTATAGGCGCATACGCGTGTACCAGAAGCGCGATCACCGAAAGTTTACACGGGGGCGCCCGGCGCGGATAGTGTTTTTATTTTAACGGAGAATTTTCCATGTCTGTCCCGCTGAATATCGCGCATCGCGGCGGTGCAGCATTGTGGCCAGAGAACACGCTTTTCGCCTTTTCCCGCAGCATGGAAATGGGCTGCGATGGTGCCGAAGTGGACGTTCAGCTGACGCGCGACGGCGCGCTTGCCGTCTTCCATGATTTCCGGCTCAACCCCATGCTTTGCCGTCGAGATGGCGCTTGGGTGAAGGCTCCGCTTGCCTTGATTCGCGAGCTTAGCCTT
>SHWE01000045.1 GCA_009693985.1 Alphaproteobacteria bacterium
TGCCCTGATCGTCCAGGGCGGCGCGGCTGATCTGCTGATCGAGCACGTTGCGGTCGAGGCCGAATTCGCGGGCTTGTTCCAAGGTGATGTCGGTTTGGGTCTGCTGAGACAGCGCCCGCAGCTGATTCTTGAGCTGGAGGTCGTATTGCACCGACGAGACCGTCTGGCCGCCGACTTCGGCCACCGTGGTGTCGATGCCGCCGCGGAAAATATCGGCCACGCCCCAAAGGGCGAAGGCCAGCACGAGGATGCCGATGATGACCGTGGCAACCCAGGATTTCGAAGCGACGCGCAGTTGTTGAAGCATGTTACGACCAATGGTTTCCGAGGGTGGCGGATGATAGGGAGAGGGCGGCGATACGGCAAGTATTACACGGGGCCGCGCCTGGAGAGCCGTTTATGCAAAGACTGTTGGCGGGCAATTGGAAAATGAACGGACTCCATGCCGCGCTGGCCGAGATACGGGCGCTGACGCGCGCATTCGTGAAGGAGCATCCGCCGGCGAGCCTCCTGATCTGTCCCCCCGCCACCTTGATCGCCGAAGCGGTCGCGGCGGCCGGTGGCAGTCCGATCGCGATCGGCGGGCAGGATTGCCATGCGCTGCCGTCCGGCGCCTATACCGGCAATATCTCGGCCGAGATGCTTCGCGATGCCGGGGCCACCTTCGTTATCGTCGGCCATTCGGAGCGCCGCCATTATCACGGCGAGACTAATCTTGCGGTCGCCGCCAAGGCCAAGGCCGCCCGCCGGGCAGGGCTGACGGCGATCCTCTGTGTCGGGGAGAACGAGACCGACCGCGATGCCGGCCGCGCGCTTGCCGTCGTAACCACCCAGCTCAAATCCAGCATTCCCGAAGATTCGACGGCCGCCGATCTGGTCGTCGCCTATGAGCCGGTGTGGGCGATCGGAACGGGGCGAAACGCCACCAGCGCCCAGATCGGCGAGATGCACGAAGCGGTTCGCGAAGCGCTGGCCGCGCGGTTCGGCGAAGCGGGGCGGAAAATCCGCATCCTTTACGGCGGCTCGGTGAAGCCCGAAAATGCCAAAGAGATCCTGGAAACGCCCAATGTTGACGGCGCCCTCATCGGGGGCGCCAGCCTGAAGGCCTCGGATTTCCTGGCGATTGTCCGTGCCTGTCCGGTTCGGTAAACGGCACACGCCAAACTAGTTTCAATTTTCAGCAATTCCCCGGCAATTCCCGCCCCCCCCTTAAAACCCCTCGTGCTACCCGACATAAGTCGACAGCTGAGGCCAGAAGCGATGACCAAGCGGCTATACGAGACCGCGCATACGCTTATTTACGACCCCGTGGTGGCCAACGGAAATTCCACCCGTTCCTCCCTGCATTCGCTCGGCTTCCGCAATGTCGAGCTCGCGCCCGCCTTCGACATCCTGGAAAACCGTTTGCGCGCCCGCTCTCCCGATCTCGTCCTGTGCGAGGCGTCGGGCGCCGAAGCCGAGCTCTGCCGGCTGATCCAGCGCGTGCGGCAAGGGCTCCTGGGCCACAATCCCTTCATCCTGCTGGTCGTCACGACCTGGCGGCGCGACGGCACCATCATCAGCCAGGTGCTCAATTCGGGCGCCGACGACCTCGTGGCGCGTCCGATCTCGACCACGATGCTGGGCGAGCGCATCAAGGTGCTGACCGAGCGGCGCAAGCGCTTTGCCGTCACCTACGACTATATCGGCCCCGACCGCAGGCGCGATCCCGACCGCCCGGGGGCCGAGTGCATCGACGTCCCTAATTCGCTGCAAATGCGCAATCTCGACCTTCATGCCCATGAGGACGGCGAGCGGCACATTGTCGACGCCATCCTCGAGGGCAAGAAGAGGCTGAACGTCGTCAAGATACAGCGCGATACGGTGCAGCTCTGCATGCAATGGGGGCTCGCCGAAAGCCGCGGACCCCAGACGCGCGAGTTCGCCGACATCTTGGTGCGGATGGAGCGCAACGCCGAAGGGATCAAGCGCCGCGCGCCCGAAGCGGACTATGAGGAGGCGGTCGAATGGTGCGAATCGATCATCGAATCGGTCCGCAGGATTTCGGCGCAGACCAGAAGCGGCGAGGGGGCGGAAGGCCAAGCCGCCGAAGTCATTTCCCCCGAAACGATCGGGCCGCAATTGCGCCTCATCGGCCACGCCACGATGGCGCTGCAAAGGATGCTCGCGCCGGGCGAAACCGCTTTGCCGCGCCTGGTGGACGTCGAGGGCAGGATTTTCCCCTCCGGGCGGCAGACAGCGGCCGCTTAGGAGGCTTTTCGCCCCGTCTTCCGAAGGCGCGCGTTTTCGTCTATTGACCCGCACCGCCGGACCGCCGATATGCAGGGGCATAGCGGAAACCCGACCCAAAGCGCCAAGGATCAATGCAAGCCGTACTCATCGTCATTCATCTTCTGGTCGCCATGGGGCTCATCCTCGCGGTGCTGCTCCAGCGTTCCGAAGGCGGCGCGCTCGGCATGGGCGGCGGCGGCTCGGGCCTTGGCGGCCTGTTTTCGCCGCGGGGCGCGGCCAATACGCTGACCCGCACGACCGTTATCCTCGGTATCCTGTTCTTCGTCACCAGCATGGCGCTGACGCTGCTTTCGCTGGGCGCCAGGGCCCCGACCTCGATCATCAATGTGCCAGGTGCTCCAGGGACCGCCGCGCCCGGCGTTCCCGGCGCGCCGCCCACTTTGCCGTCATTGGCGCCCGCTACACCCCCGCCCGGCGGGGCCGCCCCGCCCGCGGGCGCGGCGCCGGCAGGTCCGCCGACGCTGCCTAGCCTTCCCAGCCTGCCGCCGACGCGGTGAGGGGTGTTCTCAAGGGCGCGTTGCAACCGTCCCCAGATTTCTTGAAAGCACGCGCGAAAGCGCTTGAGTGGTCAGGCCCATTACACCATGGTGCAATTCCATGGCGCGGTTGATCTTTATTACCGGCGGCGTGGTTTCCTCGCTTGGCAAAGGGTTGGCGTCGGCGGCGCTCGGCGCGCTGCTGCAGGCGCGCGGCTATACCGTCCGCTTGAGGAAGCTCGACCCCTATCTCAATGTCGATCCGGGCACGATGAGCCCGTATCAGCATGGCGAGGTCTACGTCACCGATGACGGCGCCGAGACCGATCTCGATCTCGGCCATTATGAGCGTTTTACCGGCGTCGCCTCGGCGCAAAGCGACAATGTCACGGCCGGGCGCATCTATCAGGGCATCATCGCCAAGGAGCGCCAGGGGCTTTATCTCGGCCGCACCGTGCAGGTGATCCCGCACGTCACCGACGCCATCAAGGAATTCGTGATGACCGGGCATGAGGGGGTCGATTTCCTCCTCGTCGAGATCGGCGGCACGGTCGGCGACATCGAGGGTCTGCCGTTCTTCGAGGCCATCCGCCAGCTCGGCAACGAGCTTGGCCGTGAACGCTCCGCCTTCGTGCATCTGACGCTGGTGCCTTACATCACATCCGCCGGCGAGCTGAAGACCAAGCCCACCCAGCATTCGGTGAAGGAGCTGCGCAGCATCGGCATCCAGCCCGACATCCTGCTCTGCCGCTCCGACATGGAGATTCCCCTGGAGGACCGGCGCAAGATCGCGCTGTTCTGCAATGTGCGGCCCGAGCGCGTCATTCCGGGCATGAATCTCGGCACCATCTACGATGCGCCGCTCGCCTATCACGAGGCCGGCTTCGATACGCAGGTGCTGGACGTCTTCGGCATCAAGGACGCGCCGCCGCCCGACCTCTCGCGCTGGCGCGCCGTTGTCGAGCGCGTCAAGAAGCCCGAAGGCGAAGTGCGCATCGCCGTCGTCGGCAAATATATCCAGGTCAAGGATTCCTATAAATCGCTGATCGAAGCGCTGACCCATGGCGGGCTCGCCAACAATGTCCGCGTCAATGTCGATTGGATCGAGAGCGAGGTCTTCGAGAAGGACGCCGCGGCGGTCTATCTCGAGGAGCGTAACGGTATTCTGGTGCCTGGCGGGTTCGGCGAGCGCGGCACCGAGGGAAAAATCCAGGCGGTGAAATTCGCCCGCGAACGCAACGTGCCGTTCTTCGGCATCTGCTTCGGGATGCAGATGGCGGTGATCGAGGCGGCGCGCAATCTGGCCGGGCTGGAAGGCGCGGGGTCCACCGAATTCGCCAAGAGCAGAGCCGAATGGCCGCGCCATCCGGTGATTTCGCTGATGACCGAATGGACCAAGGGCAACGAAGTCCAACGCCGCAACGACGAGACCGATCTCGGTGGCACTATGCGGGTCGGGGCCTATGACGCCGTGCTGGCGCCGGGCAGCCGCGTCGCGGAAATCTACGGCTCGACAAATATTTCCGAACGCCATCGTCACCGCTATGAGGTGAACATCGGCTACAAACGTCAATTGGAGGAACACGGGTTGATGTTCTCAGGCCTCTCGCCCGATGGCGTGCTGCCCGAGATCGTCGAGATTCCCGATCATCCCTGGTTCGTGGGCGTGCAGTTCCATCCGGAGTTGAAATCGAAGCCGCTCGATCCGCACCCGCTATTCGCCTCCTTCATCGGCGCCGCCGTGCAACAAAGCCGGCTGGTGTAACGCGGACGACCCATATCGCTCCGCCATCAGTTCGCCGCATATGAGACATATGGGACACAAGATTTTGATGGGATTGATTTCATGAGCGACGATTCCCTGTTTGCCGTATTGCGCCATGTCACGACGGATTCGCTGGCCGGCGTCCTTCTGAAGAAGGGCTTGCGCAATCAATGGCTGAAAGGTCCGGTGCCGCTTTCGCCCAATCAGCCCCGCACGGTCGGGCGCGCCTTCACGATGCGCTTCGTTCCCGTGCGCGAGGAGGTTCCGGGCGCGCTCGGCGTGAAGCTTCCGGTCAATCGCGACGCGGTCGAACTGATGGATGAAGGCTGCATCGCGGTCGCCGACGCGCGCGGCGAAATCGGCGCCGCCACCTTCGGCGACATCGTCGTCTACCGCATGGTCAAGCGCGGTGTCGCCGGCATCGTCACCGATGGCGCGGTACGCGACCGCAAGGGCCTGATCGAATCCGGCATGCCGATCTGGACGACCGCCATCACGGCGCCGCCTCCGGCCACCCGCCTGATGCTGATCGACATGCAGCAGCCGATCTGCTGCGGCGGCGTCGCGGTGTTTCCGGGCGACATCATCGTCGCCGATGGCGACGGCGTCGTGGTGGTTCCCGCGGGACTCGCCAAGGAAGCGGCGGCCGAAGGCGCCGAGCAGGAACGGCTCGACGAGTGGCAGCTCGATCACGTCAAGCGCGGCGTCAGCCTGCCGGACATTCCGCCGTTGAAAAAGATCTAGTGTCCGAAAAAGATCCCATCGAAGAACTGTTCCGCTTCGCCTCGTCCTGGTTTTCGGAAGGCGATTACGTCACCGCGGAACAAGTCTGCCGTGCGGTGCTGTTGTCGCGCCCCAACCACGCGGCGGCGCACGATATGATCGGGCTCATCGCGGTCAAGCTCGGCAATTACCGCTCGGCGGTCGCGTGTTTTCAGCGCGCAGCTGCCGCCGATCCGGGATTCACCGATGCGAAGAACCATCTGGAAAGTGTGCGCTCCTATGCGGAGCGCGCCGCGCCGCCGCAGCCGGGACCGCGTTACCTCGTCATCAAGGCATGGGGCTTCGGCTTTTGGTCCGACGTCAATCATGTCCTTGGCGCAGCTCTGCTGGCCGAAATAACGGGGCGCATCCCCATCACGCAGTGGGGCGAAAACAGCCTCTTCAGCGACGGCGTGACGGAGGATGCCTTCGGGCTCTATTTCGAACCCGTTTCGGAAAGCCGCCTTGCCGAGCTTCCACTGGTGACCCCACGCAACGTGTTTGCGCCGAAATGGGCGGCGGTCGGTCTTGAGACTCCCGAGCACATGAAAATGGAAGGACCGGGCTCGCGTCTGTCCGGCGTCCATTTCCTGGAACGGTCCGAGAGCATCGCGGTGGTGGATTTCTTCTTCAGCGTGGCGGCGCTCGCGCCCTGGCTGCCGGAAGCGCATCCGATGCACGGCCAGCGCTCCGACGCGGTCTATCGCTATCTCGTCGAGAAGTACCTCAAGCCGAAGCCGCACATTCTGGCGGCCGCCGCGAAGCTTCATCGCAAGCTGATCGGGGCTGAGCCCGCTATCGCCGTGCATATGCGCGGCTCCGACAAGCTGCTGGAAGCGGACACGACGAAATTGCTGCCGCTTTATTTCGAGCATCTTGATCGCGAAGACGCGGGGCTTCGCATCTTTCTTCTGACCGACGATGCGCGCTGCATCGCGCCCTTCAAGCAGCGCTACGGCGACCGCGTGATCGTTTCCGACGTGCTTCGGACCAGCACCGATCTGGGCGTTCACTATTCGCCCGACGCCGACCGCGTGCGTCTCGGCAACGAGGTCCTGATCGACACCTATGCCGCGCTTCTTTGCGACAGATTCGTCGGGAACGGCATGTCCAATTTGTCGGCCCTTATCAGCGTGCTGAAACCATGGGATGCGAATGCCTGTGTTCTTTTGGGCGGCTCTATCTTACATCTGAGCCTGTCCTGACTGCCCGCGAGGACCGCCCGTGAAGCCCAACGCCGTCGTTAAGCTTGGTTCCGTCGAGATCGGCAATGCGAAGAAGCTGTCGATCATCGCCGGGCCATGCGCGCTGGAATCGCGCGACCACGCGCTCGAAATGGCGCACGCCCTGAAAGAGATCGCGGCGAAAGCGGGCGTCGGCCTTATCTACAAGACGAGCTTCGACAAGGCGAACCGCACCAGCTCCAATTCGGCGCGCGGCCTTGGCCTCGAACTCGCGCTGCCGATCTTCGCCGAAATCCGCGAAAGCCTCGGCATCCCGGTTCTGACCGACGTGCATGAGCGCGAGCAATGCGCGATGGCCGCACGTGCGGTGGACGTGCTGCAAATCCCCGCCTTCCTCTGCCGCCAGACCGATCTTCTGATCGCGGCGGCCGAGACGGGCCGCGCCGTCAACGTCAAGAAGGGCCAGTTCCTCGCGCCCTGGGACATGAAGAACGTCATCGCCAAGGTGACGGACGCAGGCAATCCCAATGTGCTGACGACCGAGCGCGGCGTCTCCTTCGGCTACAACACGCTCGTCTCCGACATGCGGGCGCTTCCCATCCTTGCGAGCCTCGGCGCGCCCGTGGTGTTCGACGCGACCCATTCGGTGCAGCAGCCGGGCGGGCAGGGCACTACTTCCGGCGGCGACCGCGCGATGGTGCCGGTGCTGGCGCGCGCGGCCGTCGCCATCGGCGTCGCGGCGGTGTTCATGGAAACCCATCAGGACCCGGACAAGGCGCCGTCCGACGGACCCAACATGCTGAAGCTGAAAGACGTGCCGGCGCTACTCGCCGAGCTCGTCGAGATCGACGCCATCGCGAAGAGACGGGCAGTCTAGACGTCGTCCGCAGCTGAACCCAAGTGTAACAGCATTCAGCACTTCGAACGGTGGATTTCTTTTCGGACCTATCCATCATCTCGCCATTTGAATGACGCAGCGGGGCCGTACGTGCCCGAGCGCCGCTGCGCCCACCGGTCGCTCTTGTCAAAGGTGGCTAGCCCAACGCGCCCACCGCGCCGATCACGATCAGCGCCAGGATCGACAGGAAGCTCAACCCCGCGCCGGGACCGCGCAGCTGCGTGTTCTTCTGCGCGTAGCCGACGGCATAGATGAGCCGGCTCGCCACCCAGACGAGTCCGATCCAGAACGGCATCTGGCCGCCATAGAAGATCGTGGCCACCCACAGGGCCGGCAGGAACATCACGAGGCTCTCGATCGTATTGCCGTGGATGCGGCAGGCGCGCTCGAATTCCGGATGACCTACCATCGCGGGGGCCTCGATCTTATGGCGCCCGCGCATGCGGCCGACATTGACCGTAAAAAGGAACGTCTCAAGCACCGCGAGCAGCGTGACGATGGCTGCTAGATGATTTGCGTCAGGCATAGCGAAAATCCCCTCAAACCCAGCCCCGATTCTAGCCTAATTCCTTGCGCCGGTCCCGCCTTGGGCTCTAGAACGGCCCATAAGAACGGAGATTCCATGACCGCCATTGTCGACATCGCGGCGCGCGAAATCCTCGACAGCCGGGGCAATCCGACGGTCGAGGTGGACGTCAAGCTTGAAGGCGGCGCCTTCGGGCGGGCGGCGGTGCCTTCGGGCGCTTCCACCGGCGCGCATGAGGCCCATGAGCTGCGCGACGGCGGCGCGCGTTATGGCGGCAAGGGCGTCGCCAAAGCCGTCGATGCGGTGAACGGCGAAATCTTCGATGCTTTGGCGGGGGCCGATGCCGAAGAACAGACGCGGCTCGACGCCATCATGCGCGGCCTCGACGGAACGCCCAACAAGAGCCGCCTCGGGGCCAATGCGATCCTCGGCGTGTCGCTCGCCATTGCCAAGGCGGCGGCGGCGACCTCGGGCCTCTCGCTCTATCGCTATCTCGGCGGGCCGAAGGCGCAGGTGCTTCCCGTTCCGATGATGAACATCGTCAATGGCGGCGCCCATGCCGACAATCCGATCGACTTCCAGGAATTCATGATCATGCCGGTCGGCGCGGCGAGCTTCGCGGAAGGCTTGCGCTGCGGCGCGGAGATTTTCCAAGCCTTGCGCAAGCAGCTCAAAGATGCCGGCCACAACACCAATGTCGGCGACGAGGGCGGCTTCGCGCCCAATCTCAAAAGCGCTGACGAAGCGCTCGCTTTCATCATGCGCGCCATCGAGAAGGCCGGTTACAAACCGGGCGACGACGTTCGGCTGGCGCTCGACTCCGCGTCGACGGAGTTTTTCAAGAACGGGAAGTACGTCCTCGAAGGCGAGGGCAAGACGCTCGATGCCGGCGGCATGGTGAAGCTCTATGAGGAGCTCTCATCGCGTTATCCGATCGTCTCGATCGAAGACGGCATGGCGGAGGACGATTGGGACGGCTGGGCAGCGCTCACCAAGGCGCTGGGTGCGCGCGTGCAGCTCGTCGGCGACGATCTTTTCGTCACCAACACCGCCCGGCTGAAGCATGGCATCGCCAAGGGTGTCGCCAACGCAATTCTCGTAAAAGTGAACCAGATCGGCACCCTGTCCGAGACGCTGGATGCGGTCGAGACGGCGCATCGCGCCTCTTATCGGGCCGTGATGTCCCATCGCTCGGGCGAGACCGAGGATTCCACCATCGCCGACTTGGCTGTGGCCACGAATTGCGGGCAAATCAAGACCGGTTCCCTGTCGCGCTCCGACCGGCTCGCCAAGTACAATCAGCTCCTGCGGATCGAGGAGGAACTGGGCGACCAGGCCGTCTATGCCGGCCGAACCGTCCTCAGGGCCTGACCCTGTACGGTTCACAAGAGCAAAACCCTCGTGTTAGAATTGGAAAATTCTGCTTCGGAGGTAATGCCATGAAGATTTCCCCAATGCTCCTGGGCGCCGCTGTGGCCCTGTCCCTCGTTTCCGGGGCCTTTGCGCAGATCAATAACGAAAAGGCGAAGAAGGCACCCGATGAAGCGAGCGCCATCGCGTTCGCGGAGAAGGATTCCAAGACGCTCGAATTGATCGGCGCCGACAAGATCGCCACGGCGCGTCCCTGGACGGCGACCGGTCACGGCGAGACCTGGGTGATCCTGTCTCAGCCGGTGGCGGACCCGAAGAACCCGGCGGCCCCCAAGCGCGCGATCATCGTATCGGTCAACGCCGATACCGGCGCGGTCGAGGACGTCAGCCCGTTCTGACGCACATCAGGCGCGTTCTGGTTTCGGATATTTGAACCATTGCCGTCCTTTAGCGGGCGCTGTTCGCGTTGGTGTGCAATTGTCATTGCACGCACCCGGCTCTATGCTTTGCCTCGGCTGCGGTGTCGCTCGAACGCTGCGCATAATGATCAGGGAGGGTCGTCTATGAAAAAATTCGGTCTCATCGCATTGCTGATGCTCGCAGGCTCGTCCGCGGCGGTGGCGCAGCAAAATCCGCCGGCGATCCCGTTCGACGCCGACGCCAATTTCCTCAAAATGCCGAACAATATCTTCCTCGGCGAAGTGGCCGGCGTCGCCGTCAATTCGCGGGGGAACGTCTACGTCTTCCATCGCGGCTCGACCGACGGTCCCGCCTATGGCGCCCGCGCCGCCCAGCTTCTCGAATTCAATGCGAACGGCAATTTCGCCCGTGAGATCGGCCAAAACCTCTATGCCTGGTCCTATGCCCACACCGTGCGCGTCGATGCCCAGGACAATGTCTGGGTCGCCGACAAGGGCTCGGACATGGTGGTGAAGTTCCAGATGCCGGCGGGCCGCCCGACCATCATGCTCGGCCGCAAGCCCGAAGCCTCGGACGAAAGCGCCCATCCGCTCGAACATCCCGAACCGCCGCTGCCGGCCGTCAACGGCCTCTTCCGGCAGGTGACGGACATGACGTTTGATGCCGCCGGCAACATCTATGTCAGCGACGGCTATGTGAATTCGCGCGTCGCCAAGTTCGACAAGGATGGCACCTGGGTGATGCAGTGGGGCGGCCGCGGCCAAGGGCCGGGTCAGATGCACACGCCGCACTCGATCGCCTCGGATAACCAGGGCAACATCTATGTCGCCGACCGCGGCAACCGCCGCATCCAGGTGTTCACCGGCACCGGCCAACCGGTGCGCACGTTCTCCATCGACGTGCCAGCCCCGCCGGCCGCACACATGCCGATCATCGGCAATGTTCCGAGCCTCGCCACCAATCTGGTGAACAAGGTTCAGCAGCCGGGCGCGCCCTGGGCGCTGTGCATCACGCCGGGCCCCAATCAGGTGCTCTACAGCTCCGACGCCTATCCCGGGAAGATCTATAAGATGACGCTCGAGGGTAAGGTGATCGGCTCGATCGGAGACGGCGGCCGGGCTCCCGGCAAATTCGCCTGGATCCATGAGATCGCCTGCCCGTCGGAGAACAATTTGATTGTTGCCGAGTTGCTCTCCTGGCGCGTCCAAAAGCTCACCTTACGTCCGACGCCGGACCAGCGCGCCGAAAACAACCGCTAGGCGCATAGCCGTTGCATTCAGACAGGGCGCGGGAAATCCTGCGCCCTGGCTTTTTCTTATGTGTCATGGCCCGACTTGATCGGGCCATCCATCCGGCGCGTGTCCATGCGCCGATTGAATCCCGCATCGCCTGGATGGCCCGCTGTTGCGGGCCATGACATGCTGTGGTGAGGGGAAATAGAGGAAATCGTCATGGCCGATTATCCCGTAGCGCTTGTTGCGGCCGAGGTGCCCGCGCGCGTCCGCAAGAGCCTCTATCCCGAAATCTTCGCCGCCAAAGTGGGGGAGCGCATCAAGCAGCCCTTGGGCGATCCCTTTGGTCTCACCGTCTTCGGGGTCAATATCACCACGCTGAAACCCGGCGCTATGTCGGCCCTGCGGCACGCGCACACCTGCCAGGACGAGTTCATCTATGTGCTCGAAGGAACCCCGACGCTCGTCACCGATGCGGGCGAGACGATGCTGAAGCCGGGCATGTGCGCCGGGTTCAAATGCGCAACCGGGGACGCGCACCACCTGCTCAATAGAGGCGATATCGACGTCGTCTATCTTGAGGTCGGCGATCGCACGCCGGGCGATGCCGTTACCTATCCGGACGATGATCTCTTCGTGACGAAATCGTCCGACGGCAAGAGCCGCACGATGACCCGCAAAGACGGCACGCCGTACTGACCCTTCGACAAGCTCAGGGTGAGGAACTTACACCACTCCTCATACTGAGCCTGTCGAAGCATCAGATAAAATGGCCGTCTACGGACGAATTTCCTTGACCTTCGAATCCCTAATATGATTCCGTGACATTCATGCGTATGCGTCGCCGTTTGTCGGAAGGTTTCGGGATGATGATCGTCCCGGTCGTCTGCTGCGCGATAACGCTCTATTTCGGCTATAGCGGCATATTCGGCGAGCGCGGGTTGCTCGCCTGGAACGCAACCCAGGCGCGCCTCGCCATGGCCAAGCAAGAGCTCGCGGAAATCCACGCCAAGCGGCGGGCTCTCGAGCACCGCATTTCGCTGCTCGACGATTCCGCCATCGATCCCGATCTGCTCGAAGAGGTGGCTCGCGGCGTGTTGCTAGAAACCGGCCCCGGCGAGGTAGCGGTGCCGCGGGAAAAGCGCTAGAAATCCGTTAATTAACATCAGTCTTGCCAAGGGCAATGCACCCTTGCATAAGGCTGACCGGCCGGCTTTGGCCGGGGCACGAGACCACGAGCTTCAGGGGTGGAAATGGCGCGCGCGGAAGCGACGGCGGCCGCTAACGAAGCGGCACCTGGCCCCCGCGAGGCCAAGCGGACGATGGACGGCGCGTCCACCGAACGGCAGAAAAAATTCTACCGCGACATGCTGACGATAAGGCGCTTCGAGGAGAAGGCCGGCCAGCTTTACGGCATGGGTCTGATCGGCGGCTTCTGCCATCTCTATATCGGCCAGGAAGCCGTGGTGGTGGGGATGCAGGGTGCGCTTGGCCAGGGCGATCAGGTCGTCACCACCTATCGCGACCATGGTCACATGCTGGCTTGCGGCATGGACCCGGGCGGCGTGATGGCGGAACTTACGGGACGCATCACCGGCTATAGCCGCGGCAAAGGCGGCTCGATGCACATGTTCAGCCGCGAGAAGAATTTCTTCGGCGGCCACGGCATCGTCGGCGCCAATGTGCCGATCGGCACGGGGCTCGCCTTCTCCAATCGCTACACGAAGAACGGCGCCGTCTGCCTGACCTATTTCGGCGACGGCGCGGCCAATCAGGGCCAGGTCTTCGAGAGCTTCAATATGGCGGAGCTATGGAAGCTTCCCGTCATCTATGTGATCGAGAACAACCAATATGCCATGGGCACCGCTGTGGTGCGTTCGACCTCCGAAACCCATCTCTACAAGCGCGGCGCCGCGCACAATATTCCTGGCGAGGCGGTCGACGGCATGGATGTCGAGGCCGTCTTCGAGGCCGGCAAGAAGGCGATTCTCTGGGCACGCGAGGGTAAGGGGCCGTACATCCTCGAGATGAAGACCTACCGTTATCGCGGCCATTCCATGTCCGATCCCGCCAAATACCGCACGCGCGAGGAAGTCCAGGAAGTGCGCGAGAAGCACGATCCGATCGACACGTTCGGGGCGCGTCTGGTCAAGCAGGGCGTCGTCAAGGAAGACGATCTGAAGGCGATGGAGCGCGAGATCAGGGCCGCGATCAACCGCGCCGCCGAATTCGCCAGCGAATCCCCCGAGCCGCCGCCGGAAGATCTCTATACGGACGTCCTCAAATAATGACTCAAATCCTGATGCCCGCGCTGTCGCCCACGATGGAAGAGGGCAAGCTTGCCAAATGGCACGTCAAGGAAGGCGACGCCGTGAAGGCGGGCGACATCCTTGCCGAGATCGAGACCGACAAGGCGACGATGGAATTCGAAGCCATCGACGAGGGACGCATCGCGAAGATTCTGGTGCCCGAAGGCGCCGAGGGCGTGAAGGTCAACGCCCCCATCGCCGAACTGACGCAAGACGGCGAAACCGCGAAGCCCGCACCAACACAAACCAAAACAATCCCTTCCCCCCTTGTGGGGGAAGGTGCGCCGCAGGCGCGGAAGGGGGGTAATGGTCATGCAGTCCCTGCCGCTCCCGCAGCAGCCAATCTCGAAGACCCCGCGATTCCCGAAGGCACCGAATACATCAACATGACGGTACGCGATGCGTTGCGCGACGCGATGGCCGAAGAAATGCGACGCGATCCATCCGTGTTCCTGATGGGCGAAGAGGTCGCGCAATATCAAGGCGCCTATAAAGTCAGTCAGGGGCTGTTGGAAGAATTCGGGCCTGAGCGCGTCATCGACACGCCGATCACCGAACAGGGTTTCGCCGGCGTCGGCGTCGGCGCGGCCTTCGGGGGCTTAAGGCCCATCGTCGAATTTATGACCTGGAATTTCGCCATGCAGGCGATCGACCAGATCATCAATTCGGCGGCGAAGACGCTCTATATGTCGGGCGGCCAGATGGGCTGCCCCATCGTCTTCCGCGGACCCAACGGTCCGGCGGCCCGCGTCGCCGCGCAGCACAGCCAGGATTTCGCCTCCTGGTACGCCCATGTTCCGGGCATGAAAGTGGTGTCGCCCTATTTCGCCGCCGACGCGAAGGGATTGCTGAAGGCGGCGATCCGCGACGGCAATCCGGTGATCTTCCTCGAAAACGAAATCGTCTATGGCCGCACCTTCCCGGTGCCCAAGCTCGACGATTTTGTGCTGCCCATCGGCAAAGCGCGCGTGATCCGCGAGGGCGCCCATGTGACGCTGGTGGCGCATTCGATTTCGGTCGGCCTTATCATGGAAGCGGCCGACATACTCGCCAAGGAAGGCATCGAAGCTGAGCTGATCGATCTGCGGTCTATTCGCCCGCTCGATACCGACACGATCATCGAATCGGTGAAGAAGACGAACCGCATCGTCACGGTTGAGCAGGGCTGGCCCGTCTGTTCCATCGGATCGGAGATCGCCGCCGCCGTGGTGGATGCGGCTTTCGATTACCTCGACGCGCCTCCGCTGCGCATCGCGGGCAAGGATGTACCGATGCCCTATGCCGCCAATCTCGAGAAGCTGGCGCTCCCCACCATCGATGACATCGTCGCCGCTGCGAAAGCAGTGTTGTATCGGCAATGAGCTATGCGCTCGCCATTTCCCCACTCACCATGGCCGGGCTCGACCCGGCCACCCAGCCCGCGAGCGTCCGCGAGTGGAATGGTTCTTTTTCGCGCGCTGACGCGCGCTCGCTGGATGGCCGCCTCAAGGGCGGCCACGGTGAGGTGGTGGTGTGAGCGGCGACATGAATTGGAAAAAGGGCGGCTGCCATTGCGGCGCGGTCGCCTATGAGGTGCTGGCGTCCGACGATATCGAGGTCGAGGATTGCAATTGCTCGATCTGCGCCAAGACGGGCTTCCTGCATCTGATCGTGCCGAAGGACCGGTTCCGGCTGCTCTCGGGCAAAGACGTATTGACCGCCTACACATTCAACACCGGCACCGCCAAGCATTTCTTCTGTAGCGTCTGCGGCGTCAAATCCTTCTATGTGCCGCGTTCGCACCCCGACTCCTATTCGGTGAATGCGCGCTGCCTCGATGACAGCGCGTTCCGAGTGGTAGGCTCCTATGACGGGAAGAATTGGGAGCGCCACATGGAAACGCGCGCGGCAGCGGGGGCGGCCTGATGTCGACCAATATCCTGATGCCTGCGCTGTCGCCGACGATGGAAGAGGGCAAGCTCGCCAAATGGCACGTCAAGGAAGGCGATGCCGTGAAGGCGGGCGACATCCTCGCCGAGATCGAGACCGACAAGGCGACGATGGAATTCGAAGCCATCGATGAGGGCCGCATCGGAAAGATCTTGGTGCCCGAAGGCGCCGAAGGCGTGAAGGTGAATGCGCCCATCGCCGTGCTGCTCGGCGAAGGCGAAGACGCGAATGCGCCCGCGCCGAAAGCCGCCGCAGTGAAAAGCGAACCGCCCAAAGCAGCCGCGCCGAAACAAGCGCCCGCAGCACCGCCGCTGCCCGTACCTGCCAAAGCGCAACCTGTTCCTGCGCCCGCGCCGGCACAGACTGCGGCGCGTCCGTCTGCCAATGGTCATAGCGCGCGCATTTTTGCCTCGCCGCTGGCGAAGCGCATTGCCCAAATGTCGGGCGTCGATCTGGCAGGCGTTCAAGGCTCCGGCCCGCGCGGGCGCATCGTAAAATCCGACGTCGAAGCGGCTAAACAAAAAGGGCCTTCCCCCATGATGGGGGAAGGTGGTCCGAAGGACCGGAAGGGGGTGGAGCAACAGAGTGCCATCGCAGGTATTACGCCGCTGCCCGATGCGCGCCTGTTCTACAAACAAGGCGACTACGAAGAAGTCCCGCACGATTCCATGCGGCGGACCATCGCGCGCCGGCTTACATCCGCCAAATCGCTGGTTCCGCATTATTACCTCACGGTCGATTGCGATATCGGCGCGTTGATGGAGGTTCGCGCCCGGCTCAACGAGAAGTCGCCGAAGGGCGAGGGCGCCTACAAGCTCTCGATCAACGATTTCGTCATGAAGGCCGCGGCGATGGCCATGATGAAACATCCTGACGTCAATGCGAGCTGGACCGACACCGCGCTGCTCAAGCACAAAAACGCCAATATCGGTGTCGCCGTCGATCTCAATCCCGGCCTCATCACGCCCATCGTCTTCCATGCCGAAGAGAAGGGCCTCGTCGCCATCTCGAACGAGGTCAAATCGCTCGCCGAACGCGCCAAGAACAAGAAGCTGAAGCCGTCCGACTATGAAGGCGGCGCCTTCTCGATCTCCAATCTCGGCATGTTCGGGATGAAACAGTTCACCGCCATCATCAACCCGCCGCAGAGTGCGATCCTCGCCATCGGCGCCGGCGAGCAACGCCCCGTGGTGAAGAACGGGCAAATCGTGCCAGCGACGATCATGACCGTCACGATGGGCTGCGATCATCGCGTCATCGACGGCGCCACCGGCGCGCGCTTCCTCGGCACGTTCAAGACTTACGTCGAAGAACCGGCCTCGATGCTGTTATGAGGCTCTGTTACGCCATCGGTCCACATGCCTGATCCAACAGAGATCGATCGTTGGTTCGCGGATAAGGATTTCACCTCGGACTGGACCTCCCGAGCCTTTCCCGATTGGTGCCGCATTTTCGAATCGCGGCGGGAACGAACCGAGCGCATCCTCGAGATCGGATCGTGGCAAGGCCGATCGGCGATTTTCTTCCTTGAATTCTTTCGTCATGCGTCCATCACCTGCATCGATACATTTGAGGGAGGCACCGAGCATCAGGGCGATCCGCATCTCGCCTCGATCGAACAGCGGTTCGACCGAAACCTCGCGCCCTATGGCAGCCGCGTCACCAAGATTCGCTCCGAATCGATTGTGGCGCTGCACGCGTTGGAGAAGGCCGGTCAGAGCTTCGATTTCGCCTATATCGACGGGAGCCATCGGCGAGACGACGTCATCATCGACTCGCTGTTGACTTGGAGGCTTGCGACGAAAGGGGCAATCATCGTTTGGGACGACTACGCACGGATCCAACCGGACACCGTCAGCGACGGGAGCGTGAATATGGCGGTCAAAGTGTTCACGACGCTCTATGCCGACTCCATCAAGATCATCGACATTGGATATCAGGTCGTCGTCGAAAAGCGCGTCTGAGTTGTGTCACCCATGGTGCTTTGGCAGCGTTGCGCTCCCATATAGTAATGGATGGAGCAGACGGACGGCGGCAGGAGGGCGAAAGACGGTGGTGAACGCAACGCTGGTGGAGGCGAAATTGCACCTTATTCGCCCCAACGCTTTCGCGCTTTCACACAGTAAAATCGAGCTTTTATGCATATCGCACGCGCTAATATGGGGGGGTATGAAAATTCGAACATCCTATGTGCCCGCCGCCCTGTCGGCACAAGGTCTGGGGACATGAATGGCTGAGAGCTTCGACGTTATCGTCATCGGCGGCGGACCAGGCGGTTATGTCTGCGCCATACGCTGCGCCCAACTCGGATTAAAGACGGCGGTTGTCGAGCGCGAGAATCTCGGCGGCATCTGTCTGAACTGGGGTTGCATCCCGACCAAGGCGCTTCTGCGATCCTCCGAAATCTGGCATCTCCTCCATCGGTTGAACGAGTTCGGTTTCTCCGCCGACAATTTGAAATTCGACATCGGCAAAATCGTCGAGCGCTCGCGCAAAGTGGCTGGTCAGCTTTCGAACGGCGTCAAAGGCCTGATGAAGAAACACAAGATCACCGTCATCGACGGCGAGGCGAAGCTGAAAGGCAAGGGCGCCATCGCCATCACCAAGGACGGCAAGACCGCCGACTACACGGCCAAGAACATCGTGCTGGCGACCGGCGCGCGGGCGCGCGAATTTCCCGGCCTCGAAGCCGACGGCAATTTGGTGTGGACCTATCGCCACGCCATGGTGCCGAAGGAATTGCCGAAATCATTGCTCGTGGTCGGCTCGGGCGCCATCGGGATCGAATTCGCCAGCTTCTATAAGACGCTCGGCTCGGCGGTGACGGTCGTTGAAGTGCTCGACCGCGTGCTGCCCGTGGAGGACGAAGAAATCTCCGCCTTCGCCGCCAAGGCCTTCGTCAAGCAGGGCATGGTGCTGAAGACCGCGACCACCGTGGAGAAATTGGAGAAAGGCGCCAACAGCGTCACCGCGACGCTGAAAGCCAAGGACGGCAAGACCGAAACGCTGACCGTCGACCGCGTCATCCTCGCCGTCGGCATTGTCGGCAATGTCGAAAATCTCGGGCTCACCGAGGCCGGCGTCAAATTCGAGAAGACGCATGTGGTGGTGAACCAATGGGGCGAGACGGGTGTGGCGGGTGTTCACGCCATCGGCGATCTCGTCGGGCCGCCCTGGCTGGCGCACAAGGCGATGCACGAAGGCGTCATCGTCGCCGAACGCATCGCGGGCGTTAAGGGCGTGCATCCGCTCGACACCTCCAAAGTGCCGGGCTGCACCTATTGCTGGCCGCAAGTGGCGAGCGTCGGCATGACCGAAGCCAAGGCCAAGGAGACCGGGCGCAAGATCAAGGTCGGCAAATTCCCCTTTATCGGCAATGGCAAGGCGATTGCGCTGGGCGAGGTTGAAGGCT
>SHWE01000046.1 GCA_009693985.1 Alphaproteobacteria bacterium
GGCATGGAACGAGGCCAAGGGTTCGCGGATTATGTCAAGGTCCGCTTATAGCGGGAAGACACCCATTCGGAACCGGGAGCGGAGGCGTCCGCCCCGTCATTCCGCCATAATGTTCCACTACTTAAGGCCTATGAGACGAATCGCGATCTTCGCCGTGCTGGCCGGCCTCGCCGGTTCCGCCGCTTGGGCAGCGCCGCCGCCTATAGCCGTCCCGCCTCTGCGCACGCAATTCAACGCCCAGGACAGCGCCGATCTGAAGCGCATCTCGGCCTATCTCGACACGCTCAAAAACATCCAGGGCCGCTTTCTTCAGGTCGCCGGCAACGGCAAGAGCGAGCAGGGCATCTTCTACTTGCGCAAACCCGGCCGCGTGCGCTTCGAATATCAGAAGCCCAATCCCGTCGTGATCGTGGCCGACGGGGCCACCGTCGCGGTCGAGAACAGCGATCTGAAGACCACCGACCGCTATCCGCTCGGAAGCTCGCCGCTGCGGTTGCTGCTGAGCGAAGGCGCCGATCTTTCCACCGACCCGCGCATCGCCTCGCTGAAGCGCGAGCCGGGCGCGCTCAGCGTCACCGCGCGCGAAGCCTCCGGCCCCGCGCAAGGCTCCATCACGATGACCTTCTCGGATTCCGGCGGCCTCGAATTGCGCCAATGGGAAGTGGTGGACGCGCAAGGCGCCCGCACCACGATCTCGGTCAACGATATGCGCCAGGTGGCGGAGCTGCCGCCGCGTCTCTTCATCATCCGCGATTTGAGCCCGTTCAAACAGACCGGCCGTTAAGGCCCGTGCTAATGTTCGCGGGCAAGAATTAGACTTATCCCATGTCCGCAACGCGCCCCATCGTCGGAATCCCATGCGACCGGCGCATGCTCGGCGATCACGCTTTCCATCTCGTCGGCGAGAAATATATCGAGGCGGTGCGCGGCGGCTCCGGCGCTACACCCTTCCTGATTCCCTCGCTCGAGCCGCCGCTGACGGCGGAAGAAATCTTTGGTCATGTCGATGGGCTGATGTTCACCGGCTCGCCGTCGAACGTGGCGCCGCATCTTTATGGCGGGGCTGAGCCGCGCACCGGCACCATGCTCGACGAGGCGCGCGATGCGATCACGCTGACGCTGTTGCGCGCGGGCGTAGCTGCGGGCGTGCCCATGCTCTGCATCTGCCGCGGCTTCCAGGAGCTGAACGTCGCCTTCGGCGGCACGCTGCATCAGCATGTTCGCGAGATCGAAGGACGCCAGGATCACAGCATCGGCGACCGCAAGCGTACAATCGAACGGCAATATGGGCCCGCCCATCCCGTGCGCGTCACTTCCGGCGGCGTGCTGGAGACGCTTCTGCCGTCGCTCGCGCCCGAGTTCGAGGTCAATTCGCTGCACAGTCAGGGCATCGCTTCCCTGGCGCCGGGGCTTCGCGTCGAGGCCGTGGCGCCCGACGGCACCATCGAGGCCGTCAGCATGGGGGAGGCGAAGGCTTTCCTTCTCGGCGTGCAATGGCACCCGGAGTGGAAATATGCCGAAAACCCGGTCAGCCGGGCGATCTACACTTCATTTGGCGCCGCGATGCGGCAATACGCGCAAAATCGTGGAAAATCCGTGGCTTCCTAGACTAGGTACGATACCGGACAAAGCCCAGCTTTCACCCGATACTAAGGATTGGCGTGACACAACTGTGACCCCTTAAGTCAGGTTGACGGGATGATTGAACCGCTACGGCTTCTCGCCTTCGCCTTTGCTGGCGCCGATCTCCTTTTCGAGATCGATGCCAAGGGCAATGTGCTGTTCGCGATGGGCGCATCGAGCGGATTCTCGGCCACCCCCGACATCACCGGTCGCTCCGCCGCCGAGCTTTTCGCTCCGGCCGAAAAATTGCGTTTCATCAACGCCGTTCAAGAGATGACGCCGGGCGGCCGCGGCGGACCTTTGACGATGACGCTCGTCTCGGGCGAAAAGGCGACGCTCTGGATGTGCTGTCTGTCCGACGCCGACCGCATCTCCTGTACGCTCGTCAAACCGAACAACCGGGCCGCATTGCCTTCCGGCGGCACCGACACCGAAACCGGCCTGTCCGACAAGAACGCATTCCTTGCCGCGGCTTCCAAAGCCACCGGCGGCAAAGGCGCGATCGCCCTCGTCAACGTGCCGGCGCTCGCCAATGTCTGCGGCGGGATGAATGCGAAAGATTCCGCCGCGCTGATGACCGCCATCGGCACGCGGATGAACAGCATGGGCGCGCTCGTCGCGGCGCGTCTGTCGAAAACCGGCTTCGGCGTCGTCGCCAATGACGAGAAAACGGCGCAGGGCCTGACCGCGCAATTGCACGAGGCGTTCCGCGAGAACGGCATCGCCGATATCAAGACCGACGAGGTGACCGTTTCGCTGGCGGGCGGCAATTTGACCGCCGAGCAGAACATCCTAGCGCTTCGTCATGTCGTCGGCCGCTTTGCCCAAGGCAATCTCACGCCGCCGCCGGGTTCGGATCTCGCGAACGTCTTCGAAAAGATGATGAGCGAGACGCTCGAAAAGGCGCAATCGTTCAATTCCACCGTGGCGCGCGGCGCCTTCCATTTCGTCTACGAGCCCATCGTGGATTTGAAGACGAACCTGCCGTCGCATTACGAGGCGCTGACGCGCTTCGAAGCCGACAAGAGTCCGGCGGACCTCATCTGCTTCGCCGAGCATCTCGGCCTATCGGCATCGTTCGATCTCGCCGTCGCCGTCAAGGCGTTCGAAACGCTTGAACGCAATCCGGCGATCCTTGCGTCCATCGCCATCAATCTTTCCGGTCCCAGCATCTCGTCCTCCGCGAGCTTTGCCACGCTCTATGCGCTGTTCGCCAAGAAGCGGATGTTGTCCAAGCGCATCCTCATCGAGATCACCGAGACCGCCGAAATCACCGATCTCACCTCCGCGAACAAGGCGATCAAGTCTTTGCAGAAGATGGGCTATCGCGTCGGCATCGACGATTTCGGCTCGGGCTCCGCCTCGCTGCAATATCTGCAAGGGCTGGATGTGAATTTCGTCAAGTTCGACGGCGCGCTGATCCGCCGGCTCGGCCAATCGCCGAAAGAGGACGCGCTCCTGAAAAGCGTGGTGGCGAGCTGCATCGGGCTCGGCATCGAGACCATCGCCGAATGGATCGACAGCAAGGAACGTTTGCAGGCCTGCAAGGAAATGGGCTTCCGCTACGGCCAGGGCCGCCATTTCGGCGATGCGCTGAAGGACCTTCCCACCGACGCCGCCGGCGCGGCCGTAAGTGGACGGCGCTTCGTCGCCCGCTAGGTTGCGGCCCTCAAGCTCGGATACAATCCTCGTTCTTTCGCGTTTCGAATAGGAACAAACGCGCTCGAGGAGCTTGGAAATGGCCGGCGCGAAGAACCTCTCCGACCGAACCGAATATTGGCGCTTGCTCGATGCCGCCCATCACATCCACCCCTTCACCCAGACCGACGCGCTGAACCGCGAAGGCGTGCGCGTGATCGTGCGCGGCAAGGGCATCTACATCTGGGATTCGGACGGCCACAGACTCATCGACGGGATGGCGGGCCTGTGGTGCATGCAATTGGGTTACGGCAACAAGGAGTTGGCGCGCGCAGGGTTCGAGGCGCTTTCGACGCTCCCCTATTACAATCATTTCTTCAAGACGACGAACCCGTGGACGGTCGAGCTGGCGGCGAAGCTGGCGACGATCCTTCCCGCCGGTCACAGCCGCATCCTATTCGCCAATTCCGGCTCCGAAGCGAACGACACGGCGCTGAAGCTGATCCGCTATTACTGGAACCGCATGGGCAAGCCCGACAAGAAACTGCATTTGTCGCGCGCCCTCTCCTATCACGGCGTCACCATGGCGGCGGCCTCGCTTTCGGGCATCACCCCGATGCATCCGCAATGGGATTTGCCGCTGCCGGGCTTCGTGAAAGCGCCGGCGCCCTATTGGTACGGCGCCAAGCAGGCGGGTTATGGCGACATGGAAGAGGACGAATTCGGCCACAGAATCGCCCGCGAAACCGAAGAGGAAATCCTGCGAATAGGCCCCGAACGCATCGCCTCGTTCTCGGCCGAGCCGATCCAGGGCGCCGGCGGAATGATCGTGCCGCCCGCCACCTATTGGCCCGAAATCGCGCGTATCGTGAAGAAATACGATATTCTTCTGCATGCGGATGAAGTCATCACCGGCTTCGGCCGCATCGGCGATTGGTTCGCAAGCCATCATTACGGTCTGAAGCCCGACATCATGACGATGGCCAAAGGCATGTCGTCCGGCTACCAGCCGATTTCGGCGGTGTCGCTGGGAACGCGCATGGGGGATGTAATCGCCGCGGCCGATGAGGAATTGGTGCATGGCTACACCTATTCCGGCCATCCGGTAGCCTCCGCCGTCGCATTGAAGAACATCGAGATCCTCGAACGCGATGGTCTGGTGGCGCGCGTCAAAGACAGTATCGGCCCCTATTTCCAGAGCCGCTTGCGCGAAATCTTCGCTGGTCACGGCCTCGTCGGCGAGGTGCGCGGATTGGGCCTCATCGCCGCCATCGAGCTGGTGGAAAACCGAAACGAGCGGCGTCCCTTCCCGAAAGAGGGCGGCGTCGGTAAGATCTGCCGCGATCATTGCTTCAGGAACGGCCTCGTCATGCGCGCCATCCGCGATACCATGGTGTTGGCTCCGCCTTTGATCATCACCGAAGACGAGATCGAAAAGCTGCTCGCCAAGGCCAAGCGCTGCATCGATCTGACCGCGAAGGATCTCAAGCGCATATGAATCCCGTCACGCTGCGCGTCGTTTCCGTCAATGTCGCCCTGCCCAAGCCGCTCGGCGAAAAAGATGGCGAGACCGTGCTCTCGGCGATGGCGAAGCGTCCCGTCGCGGCGGCAACGATCGCGGTCGGACGCGTCAATCTCGACGGCGATGCACAAGCCAATCTCGAAAAACATGGCGGGCCCGACAAGGCGGTCTACGCCTATCCGTCCGATCATTGGCAATGGTGGGAGAAGGAGCATCGCTATGCGTGCAGCCCCGGCGCGTTCGGCGAAAACCTGACGCTTCTCGGCGCCGTGGAAACGGACGTCCATATCGGCGACCGCTTTTCCTGGGGCGGCACCATTCTCGAAATCAGTCAGCCGCGCGTGCCGTGCGAGAAGTTCACGATGTATACGGGCCGAGACGATGCGGGCGCCCTGATGAATCTCTCGGCCCGTACGGGGTGGTATTTCCGGGTGACCGAAGAAAGCACGGCTCCAGTGAAGGATGCCGCGCTGGTGCGCATTTCGGAAAGCGGCGGCCCGACCGTCAAGGAAGCCTTCGCCGCTTTCTTCGATCCCCGCTTCGACCGGACGCGGCGGCTCGCCATGATCAAGTTCCCGAGCCTCTCGGAAGCCTGGCGCATCAGACTTCGGGCTCGCGGCGATTAACCAAAGCGAACTTCGTGCCAAACCTTCCGTGAACCGGGGCTTGGGCGCCGCGTCCAAGCGCGAACGTAAGTGTTTGGTGGACCCTATAAGGTGATAATTCGTCTATATATCTCAATAGGTAAGACCTTTATTGTTGCTTTTATGCAACGAACATGAAGATTATGTCATGGATCACATTTTTCGCTGGAAAAGTTGAAAGCTGTGGTTTTCGTACCTATACTCATCAGTGATGAGACGTCCAAGCGTTCGGCCTGCATGCCCCCCCGCTCGTAGGCTGAATGTTCGTCTCAACGGGGCGCCGGTCATCCCCTCCCGGCACCTAGCGCGTAAGGCGCATTTGACGCCCGGTTAGCTCCCTAACCGGGCGTCACTTATTTCAGGCTGCCGTTACCCGCCTAAGCGTCAAATTGATGCGCCCGCCGCCGGGCACCAGCGTGCTGCTGCCGGCCTGGATGCGGTCGACACCGTGATAGATGAACCGCGCCGGTCCGCCGAACATCAGCACATCGCCCGATTCGAGCTTGACGGATTTTGTCGGCCCGCCGCGCTTGGTGGTGCCGCCGAAGCGATAGAGCGCATTGTCTCCGAGCGACACCGACAGCACCGGCGCATCGGGCGCGTCTTCATCCATGTCCTGATGCAGACCCATGCGCGCATCGCTGCGATAGAGATTGACGAGGCACGCTTCGGGCGGCGCGCGATATGCCGTCGTTTCACCCCACAGATTCAGCAGCAATTCCGGCATCGCGGGCCATTGCGCGTCCGTCACCGGATGATGCTTCTGGTAGCGATAACCATTGCGATCCGAGACCCATCCGAACGGCCCGAAATTCGTCATTTCCACCGAAAATGGCGTGCCGGTTCGTGGCATGGTCGGGCGGTAAAACGGCGCTTGCGCGACGCGTTCCAGAACATCCCTAAGCAGCTGTCGCTGCGCGTCCGCGTCCAACCGCCCCGGCCAGAGCATCATCCCTGGCGCGAGTTCGATCGTTCCGCTCAAGAGACTTCCGCTTGAAAAGCGAAATAGCTTTTCGCGAGACCCTTCGCTTCGAGCCAGCGCGCGAAATCTTTCGGATCGTAATGTTCGCGCACCCATTGGCTTAAGGGCCGCACGCCTGCCTCGCCCACCGCATAGGCGGGAAAGTGCTTCAGCCAGAGCTGATATTTTTTCGGGCGATGCAGATAGGGCCACGCTGCGAATTGTCCTTCGGCGCGCGCCAGCGCCCCCAGCCCTTCCCGCGTCAGGATGTACAGCGCGGATGCAAGGCCCGTGCGGTCCTGGCCGCCGGAGCATTTGAAAAGCACCGGCGTCTCAATCGCCTCGAAAGCATCGAACAGCGCCGCCAACCCGCTCCGCGAGGGGATGTTCCGAGAGGACAGGCGGACGTCGAAATGGCGGATACCAAGGGCATCGGCCGCCCGCTTTTCGCTCCGCCACCAGCCATAATCGGCGTTCCGCCCCCGCAAATTCACCAGGCTTTTGAAGCCATGCGCCCGCAGAAACTGCCGGTAAAAGCCAAGATAAGGCTGGGCCGAGCGCGCCGCCTCGGGCGTGACCCAATGAAGGTGATAAAGCCGGTCGAGCACCACGGACATGGGTCCCCGCGTAGCCTTCGCGTATCGCCCTGGCAAGATGGGTTGACTGGCAAAGGTCCCTGGCTATATTGCCGCGCTCTTTACCGAGGGGCTTGGACCCACGGGATATGATCATTTCTCAAGGATTTCGGCCATGTTCGCGGTAATCCGCACCGGCGGCAAACAATATCGGGTGGTCCAGGGCGACGTGCTCGAAGTGAACCGGCTTGCCGGCGACGCGGGCGCAAGCATCACCTTTTCCGAAGTGCTGGCGGCGGGCGGCAAGCTCGGCGCGCCGCTGCTTTCGGGCGCGTCGGTCGCTGCCGAAATCGTCGAGCAGGGCCGCGGCGAGAAGGTCGTCGCCTTCAAGAAGAAGCGGCGCAAGAACACGCATCGTAAGCGCGGCAGCCGGCCGTATTTCACGCGCGTCAAGATCACCGGCATTACCGGCGGCTAAGGAAGACTTCCATGGCACATAAGAAAGCAGGCGGTTCTTCACGCAACGGGCGCGACTCGCACAGCCAACGGCTCGGTGTGAAGCGCTTTGGCGGCGAGACCGTGCTTCCCGGCAACATCCTCGTGCGTCAGCGCGGCACCAAGATCTACGCCGGCACGAATGTGGCGATGGGCAAGGACCACACGCTGTTCGCGACCACCGGCGGCGAAGTCATCTTCAAGAAAGGCTTGAAGCGCCGCACTTACGTGTCGGTCGCGCCGGCACAGGAAGCAGCAGAATAGGCGGCTGAGGTCATAGGCCGCCACATACAGGAGGCCTCACAGAATTCGCGAGGGAGATGGGTCCGCCATCTCCTTTTTTGTTTCCCTCGCAAGTCACGGAGGGAGACATGCGCATATTGGAAACGGAACGCCCGCTCTTACGCCCGCCCAACGCGGCCGACATCTCGCATTTCGTGAAGTTGCTCGCCGATTTCGACGTGGTCAAGAACATGTCGGTGATACCTCATCCGTATACGGAAGATGACGGCTGCGCGTTCATCGTCAAGTCCGCCGCGAACTGGGCGAGCGGCGAGGATTTCGGCTTCGGCGTGTTGCGCAAAAGCGATGGCGCCTATATCGGCGGCTGCGGCGTGCATCCGAAGCAGAGTTGGGAGATCGGCTATTGGCTCGGCAAACCCTATTGAGGCAAGGGCTACGCGACAGAAGTCGCCAAGCGCCTGGTCGTGTTCGGCTTCGAGGAATTGGGCGCGCAAAGCCTGGCGAGCGAGTGGTTCCACGACAATCCGGCTTCGGGACGCGTGCTGGGAAAGGCCGGTTTTACGCCGGCAGGCGAGACGATGAGCAATTGCCTTTCCCGCGGCCACAAGGTCCCGGCCCATGTGGTCGCGCTTGACCGCGGCTCTTATATGACGCGAAAGATGACGCCATGAAGTTCCTCGATACCGCCAAGGTCTATATCCGCGCCGGCAATGGCGGGAATGGCTGCGTGTCGTTCCGGCGCGAGAAATTCATCGAATATGGCGGGCCCAATGGCGGCGATGGCGGGCGCGGCGGCGCTGTCTGGGTGGAAGCGGTTGAGAACCTCAACACGCTGATCGATTACCGCTACCAGCAGCATTTCTACGCCAATCCCGGCGGCCACGGCATGGGCAAGGAAATGGCGGGCGCCAATGGCGACGACATCATCCTCAAAGTGCCGCCCGGAACCGAGATCTACGAGGAAGACAACGAGACCAGAATCGCGGATTTGAGCCGCATCGGCGACCGCGTGCTGCTCGCCAAGGGCGGTAATGGCGGCTTCGGCAATGCCCATTTCAAAAGCGCGACCAATCAGGCGCCGCGCAACGCCAATCCCGGCCAGCTGCGCGAAGACAAGACCATCTGGCTGCGGCTGAAGCTGATCGCCGATGTCGGTCTGATCGGACTTCCCAATGCCGGCAAGTCGACGTTCCTGGCACGCGTCTCCGCCGCGAAACCGAAGATCGCGGGCTACCCCTTCACCACGCTCAACCCGCAGCTTGGCGTCGTGCGCGCGAACGGAATCGATTTCGTCGTCGCCGATCTGCCGGGCCTCATCGAAGGCGCGCATGAGGGCGCAGGGTTGGGCACACGCTTCCTCGGCCATGCCGAGCGCACCAGCGTGATCCTGCATCTCGTCGACGGCACCGAAGGCGCCATCGTCAAGGCCTACCGCACCATCCGCGGCGAGCTCAAATCCTACGGCCACGGCATGGGCGAGAAGCCCGAGCTTGTCGTGCTGAACAAGATCGACGCGATTCCCAAGGCGCAGATCGAGCGCAAGAAAGCGGCGCTGGAAAAGGCGTCGGGCGCGAAAGTGTTCCCGATGTCGGGCGTCAGCGGCGAAGGCTTGAAAGAGGTGCTGACCGCGCTTGCCCGTGCGGTCGATAAATCGCGCAGCAAAGGAAAAACCAAGCGCGCCGTTGCGCAGAGCTGGTCGCCATGACCGATCACCTGGCCAAAGCGCGGCGCGTGGTGGTCAAGGTCGGTTCGGCGCTGCTGGTCGATTCGGCTGCGGGCGCGGTCAAGCGCGACTGGCTGGCGAGCCTTGCCGCCGACATCGCCGCGCTGAAATCGGCGGGCAAGGATGTCGTCATCGTCTCCTCTGGCGCCATCGCGCTCGGCCGGCGCGCGCTCGGGCTGAAAGCGGGCGCGCTGCGCCTGGAGGAAAGTCAGGCGGCGGCGGCGGTGGGGCAAATTCGGCTGGCGCAGGCCTATGTCGATGCTTTCCATGTCCACGATCTCGCGGTGGCGCAAATTCTGCTGACGCTGGAAGACACCGAGGAACGCCGCCGTTATCTCAATGCGCGCGAGACGCTGACCACGCTGCTCTCTTTACGCGCCATTCCGGTCATCAACGAGAACGACACGGTGGCGACCGCGGAAATCCGTTACGGCGACAATGACCGCCTCGCCGCGCGCGTCGGCTCGATGATGGAAGCGGACATGCTGGTGCTGCTCTCCGACATCGACGGGCTCTATACCGCCAATCCGCAGCGCGACCCCGATGCGCGCCACATTCCCGAAGTGCGCGCCATCACGCCGGAGATCGAGCGGATGGCCGAAGGCCCTGTCTCGGGATTCTCCAAGGGCGGCATGGAATCCAAGATCGCGGCGGCCAAGATCGCCACCGCCGCCGGCACCGCCGTCATCATCGCGAGCGGCCATGTCATGAATCCGTTGGCCGCGATAAAGAATTCGGCGCGCACCACATTGTTCGTGCCGCGCATCAGCCCGGGCCAGGCACGCAAGCGCTGGCTCGCCGGCGGGCTTTCGGCGGAAGGCGCCGTCGTCGTCGATGCCGGATGCGAGCGCGCGCTGTTGAGCGGCAAGAGCCTCCTTCCCATCGGGGTCAAATCCATCGCGGGCGCGTTCGATCGCGGCGACGCCGTTGTCGTGAAAAACGAAGCGGGGCGCGAGATCGGGCGCGGCCTGATCGCCTACAACACCGAAGACGCCAAGGCGCTGATCGGAAGGCGCACCGTCGAAATCGAGGCGATTCTCGGCTATCGTGGTCGCGATGAGATGATCCATCGCGACGATCTGGCGTTCACGGGATCCGAGGAAGAGTCCAAGCCATGAATGTGCAGGCGAAAGGATCTGCGCCCACGCTCGAAGCCCAAATGCTGGCGATGGGCGCTGCCTCGCGTGAGGCTGCTGCCGCGCTGCGTGAAGCCTCCACAGCTTCGAAGAACAAGGCGCTGCTGGCCGCCACCGACGCCATTGCTTCACACGAGAAACAAATCCTTGCCGCCAACGAGCAAGACATGGCGGCGGGCGCGGCGCGGAAATTGACGCCCGCTTTGATGGATCGCCTGAAGCTCGATGCCAACCGCATCGCGGCAATGGCGAATGGCGTCGCGGAGGTGGCAGCGCTGCCCGATCCGGTGGGGCGCGAGCTGGCCCGCTGGTCGCGGCCCAATGGCCTTAACATCGCGCGCATCGCAACGCCGATCGGCGTGCTCGGCATCATCTATGAAAGCCGCCCCAATGTGACGGCGGATGCGGGTGCGCTGTGCTTGAAATCCGGCAATGCCGCGATTCTACGCGGCGGATCGGAATCGGCCCATTCCAGCCACGCGATCCACGCGGCGCTGGTCGAAGGCATCATGGCTGCCGGGCTTCCCGCCAACGCGATTCAACTCGTGCCGACCACCGACCGCGCCGCTGTAGGGCACATGCTGGCAGGGCTGAACGGCGCCATCGATCTGATCGTGCCGCGCGGGGGAAAAAGTCTCGTCGCGCGTGTGCAGGAAGAAGCGCGCGTACCGGTGCTCGCCCATCTCGAAGGCATCTGCCACACCTATGTCCATGGCAAAGCCGACCTCGCCATGGCGCGAAGCATCGTACTGAACGCCAAGATGCGGCGTACCGGCGTGTGCGGCGCCACCGAGACGCTGCTGATCGACCGGAACATTCTTTCCTCGCATCTCAAACCCATCCTCGATGATCTCGTGAAAGCGGGCTGCGAAATTCGCGGCGATGACGAAATTCGCAAGGCCTACCCGTCCGCCAAACCAGCCAGCGAAGAGGATTGGCGCACCGAATATCTCGATGCAATCATCGCGGTGAAGACCGTCACGAATGTCGAAGAGGCGATCCGGTACATCGAATCTCACGGCTCGCAGCACACCGATTCCATCGTCACCGATGATGCAAAAACCGCCGAGCGGTTCATGTCCGCGCTCGATTCGGCGATTGTCATGCACAACGCCTCGACGCAATTCGCCGATGGCGGCGAATTCGGCATGGGCGCGGAAATCGGCATCGGCACCGGGAAGCTGCACGCGCGCGGACCCGTCGGCGTCGAACAGCTCACCACTTTCAAATATGTCGTCCGTGGCACCGGCCAGACGAGGCCATAATGGTCGCCGGCAATAGGCCGTTGCGCGGAAACGTTGCATCCCACTTTCAACCTTTTCTCGACAAATATGACTTTGCCGAGGATTGGTATGAGGGGGGAGCAATGGGCGAAATGCTCCAATTCCGGTCGCCTAAGTTCTTCTTGCGATTTGTTAGCGACAGGGGCAATTTCGGTATCGACATCTGCGCCGTAACGGACAGCCGATGGATTTCCATAAATTTGTTTTTGGAGTTTTTGCGGGCTCATCCTAACTATACGAAAGTCAAAAACGATCACGGCGTCGTCTATGTTGACGATGCGGCTCCCCTCTTCGCCCGAGCGCTGACAACGCACTTTGAGCATATTGCGGATCTATTGAGCCCGGAGCTTTTCGAACAAAGCTACTATGAATTTCAGAGGTTCCTTGAGGAGCGGGCAGAACGGTTATACGGCCCCTTCATCCGCGAATGAACGACAAAGCTACCAAAGGAAGCTTCGTATCTCCGCCGGAGCCGCTAGCGCCACGGATGCGCATCGGTCTGTTGGGCGGCTCGTTTAACCCCGCGCATCAGGGTCACATTCACGCGAGCACGCTGGCGCTGAAACAGCTTCATCTCGACAGAATATGGTGGCTGGTCAGTCCACAAAATCCGCTGAAACCCGCCTCCGGCATGGCGGAGTTCGAAAGCCGCCTCAAAGCGGCAAAAGCATTCGCGCGCCATCCGCGCATCGCCGTCACCGGCATCGAAGCCGAGCTCGGCACGCGCTTCACCATCGACACATTGCGCGTGCTTCGCCGCCGTTTCCCGCACATTCATTTCGTCTGGCTGATGGGAAGCGACAATCTCATACAAATCCCGCGCTGGCGGCGCTGGCGGGAGATCTTCCGCTTGGTGCCGGTGGCCGTGGTGACGCGCCCCGGAACGGCGCTTGCCGCCCGCAACGCCAAACCGGCGACGATTTTCCGGAACTACGCCGCACCCGCCGATGCGGGGTTCGCAACAAGCCGCCCACCGGCCTTAACGATCCTCGACGCTAAGGGAAACCCTTCCAGCGCCACGCTTTTACGGGCCTCGCGAAGCTAGGGGAGTCATGGTAGTTTCGCGCAATCGCACTATATTTCGATAGGAGCGCTCAACTGCGGCAGACATTCGGGTGGGTTGTCCGGCTGTCCGCTTTTGGGCCGTGCCGGACGCGTAAACCTTAGAAGGAGCCTGACCCTGCCCCGCAAACCGAGCGTAAAGCCGAGTACGCCTGCCACCGATCCGACGCCCGATCCGACGCTTCTCGCGCGCATCACCTCCTCCCTCGATGACGACAAGGCCGAAGACATCGTGACGGTCGAGCTCAAGGGCCGCTCGTCGCTAACCGATGCCATCGTCATCGCGACGGGCCGGTCGAGCCGCCATGTCGCCTCGCTCGCCGAGAATCTGGGGCGGCGGCTGAAGGAATGGGGCTTCTCGCGCGGGCGCATCGAGGGCCTGCCGCAAGGCGATTGGGTGCTGATCGACGCCGGCGACGTCATCGTCCATCTCTTCCGCGAGGAAGTGCGGGTCTATTACGACCTCGAAGGCATGTGGTCGGTGGACGAGAAGAAGCCGCGACGCGAATCCGCCAGCGCGCACGCTTAAACGCAACGCATGCGCATCGTCATCTTAGGCATAGGCAAAGCACGCGCCGCGCCCGAGACGATACTGTGCGAAGACTATCTCAAACGCGCGCGCGGCTTCGGCCCTAAGCTCGGCATACAAAAGCTCGATCTCGTCATCGCCGATGTGTCGCGAAAATCATCCGCATCCGCCCGCATGAGCGAGGAAGCCGACACGCTTAAAACCAGCATTCCACAAGGGTCTCATGTCATCGCGCTCGATGAAGCGGGGCGCTCTTTGACGAGCGAAGATTTCGCCCGGCACATCGCCAAATTGCGTGATGCGAGCACCGGCGATCTTGTCTTCCTGATCGGCGGCCCGGATGGGCTTAGCCAAATTTTGCGCGACGGCGCCCAAAGTCGCCTCGCGCTGGGGAGCCAGACCTGGCCGCATATGCTGGTACGCGCGATGCTGGCCGAGCAACTCTATCGCGCGCTGGCAATCTTAAGCGGCCACCCCTACCACCGCGCGCGAATCCGCTGAGGTTCCCGCGTTAGCCAATTGCTAAGCATAAAGCGCGATGGTGAACCGTTCCGCAACCGGCTTTGGGGCCCCGTCTTGGAAATCAACGGACCACGCCGCATCAACACCGCATCCGTGCGGTCGGCCGGCCGTGTGGGTTCCGCTTCGAGCGCCAAACCGTTCGCCGCCGAGGAAGCCGCAGCCGAGAAGACGGCCGCGGCGCTCACCGGCGCCAGTCCCATCGCCGCTGTCGATACGATTCTCGCGCTACAGGGCATCGATGATTACGCCGATTCCCGCACGCGCAGCGTCACCCATGGCGAACAGCTCCTCAAACTTCTCGACGAAGTGCGCGATGGTCTCCTCAGCGGCGGCATTCCGCGCCAAATCCTTCATCGCCTGACGCAAGCCGTCTCCCGGCGGCGTGAAAGCTTCGCCGACGCCAAGCTCCAGAGTGTGATCGACGAGATCGACTTACGCGCGCGGGTGGAATTGGCAAAGCTCGAGCAGCTCGAGCGCGCTCCCATATAAGTGACTGTTATATAACAGATTTTATTAGGCGGATGGGGGGTTTTTCCATTTGCCCGCGAGGGCATGCGCGGCTATAACCCCGGCCCACGAGGGGCGAGTACTACTTAGGAGTGTCCATGGCGACCCAACTGCCGCACGGCTACAAGCCGTCCGACGATGAGCCGTTCATGAACGAGCGCCAGCGCGAATATTTTCGCCGCAAGCTTGTGGCCTGGAAGGAAGACATCCTTCGCGAGAGCCGTGAAACGATCCAGAACCTGCAATCCGAGCCGACGCCCAATGCGGATCTGGCCGACCGCGCGACCACCGAAGCCGAGCGCCAGCTCGAACTGCGCACGCGCGACCGCCAGCGCAAGCTGATCGCCAAGATCGATTCGGCGCTGCGGCGCTTGGAAGACGGCTCCTACGGATTTTGCGAAGAGACCGGCGAGCCGATCTCGCTGAAGCGTCTCGATGCGCGGCCCATCGCCACGCTGTCGGTCGAGGCGCAGGAGCGCCACGAGCGGCGTGAGCGCGTTTACCGCGACGACTGAACAGCGAGCGGCGAATAGGACGCGCCTATCAGCCACTCGCCATTCCCGGCCCGCCCCTCAAAACGGCCAAACGATATCGAAGAATTGCTGTCCGTAGCGCGGCTGCTGGACGTCGGTGATCTGTCCGCGCCCGCCATAGCAAATCCGCGCTTCGGCGATCTGCGTGTGGGCGATCGTATTGGCGCTGGAAATATCTTCCGGCCGCACGACGCCCGAGACCAAGAGCTCGCGAACCTCATTGTTGACGCGCACTTCCTGCTGGCCCTGGATCACCAGATTGCCGTTGGGAAGCGCCTGGGTGATGACGGCGGCGACCGTCAGCGTGATCGATTCCGAACGGTCGACCGAGCCGGTGCCGGTGTTCGACGAATCCGAGCCCAGATCGACGAGGCTGGAAGGATCGACGGCGTCGGGCAGGAAGCCCTTCAGCCGGCTTTCCAGGCCGAGGAAATTCGAGGCGCTGGCATTCTCGGACGCGGTCGATGAGCGGCTTGTGGAATTTGCGATCTTCGCCTGATCGCCGATGTCGATGTTCACGGTCAGGATGTCGCCGGTCTTGGCGGCGCGCGGATCGCGGAAGAAGCTGCGCGAGCCCGGACGCCAGAGCGAATTGAGCTTGGCCGAATCCTTCTCCGGGGCCGGCTGGGGCAGGATCACGGGCGCGCCCGCGGCGATATTCGCCGGCACCGCGATGGGGCTCAAACCCGGCGTTTGGCCGATATTTTCGAGCCTTTCGATGGTGTTGGCGCAGGCGCCCAGAAGGAAGGCCGCCGATCAGCCGGGCCTCGACCGCCTGCGCGAGCGCTATGGCGAGAAGATGAACACGAGCCCCGACGCCAAATCCTTCGGCGTCGTCGCCACACCCATCGAAAACCAGGGTGTCGCCTTCCGCGATCTCGCAAAATCGATTGCCTCCGTCGACACGCTCCAGGCCTTCATGACGGAGTTCAAGAAGAACGCAGCGCCCGCACCGGCCGCCAAGACCGCCGCGAACTGATTAGCCGGCCGGTTTCGCCAGATCGTGAAACGCTTCGATCACCAGCGCATAGGTTTCGCGCTTGAACGGCACGACAAGCTGTAAGACCTCGTCGATGCCGACCCATTTCCAGTCGGAGAATTCCTGATGCGGCGTCTTAAGATTGATCTCGCTGTCCGGCCCTAACAGGCGCACCGCGAACCATTTCAGCCGCTGGCCGCGATAGCGCCCTTCCCAGGCGATGCCGAGCAGATGATCGGGCAGCTCATAGGGCAGCCAACCCGGATGCTCGCGCAAGATTTCGACATGATCGGTGCCGACTTCTTCTTTCAATTCGCGCAACGCGGCGCCGCGAGGCGTTTCGCCTTCGTCGATGCCGCCCTGCGGCATCTGCCACGCTTCGATCGATTGATCGATGCGCTTGCCGACGAAGATCTCGCCTCGGCCGTTGAACATCATCATGCCGACGCAGGGGCGGTAGGGAAGCTCGGAGCGGGGTTTGTTGGTCATCTGGCGAGTGAAGCAGAAAAACAGCGAACGGGGAATCTATTCGCTGATCGCGACTTCGCTTGCCGATGACGGCCGCTTCGCCAGCGCCGAGACCGGCACCAATTGGAAGCCGAACGCATTGGCGTTGGCGGCCCATTCGGCGAGCCGCGCGATGGAGATGGGATAGAGCGAGGCGACGCCGATGGCGAAGCCGTCCTGATGGGCTTGCGATTCCAGCTCGGCCAAACGGGTGTCGATGGCCGCTTGCGTCTGGATCGTATCGAGCGCGAGCGTTCCGGTGGCGACGGTCGCACCGCCATGGCGGGCCCCCGTGATGACCACCGAGTTCAAGGTTGCGCCGGTGTCGAAGAAGATAAGACCGCGCTTGGCGGTTTCGGCGAGGATCGGATCGATGGCGTCCTGCTCGCCCATGAAGCGTCCACCGAGAATATTGGCAAGCCCGACATAACCGGTCGCGCGCCCCATCGCCCATTTCAGGCGCTTGAGGTTCTCTTCGGCGCTCGCCGCCACCAGAAGCGCGTGCGGCCCGGGATCGCTGTCAGGGAAATCGAACGGCTCCATCGACACTTCCATCAGGGCTTCATGGCCGGCGGCGCGCGCTTTATCGATCCAGCTCTGCGCATCGAGCGCGAAGGGCGAGAACGAGAGCGTGACGGCGGGCGGCAATGTGGCGATGGCCTGATTGGTCCGGGCAACGCCGACATCGAGCCCGGTGACGACGATGGCGATTTTCGGACGCTTGTCGTTAGCATCGAAACTTTGCGCGTAGGCCGACATCGCTTCGCGCCCATCTTTGGCGATGACGGGAGGCGGGCCTTCCGGCGCGTCCTCGATCAAAGCGGGATCGGCGACGAGATGACCGTTCACCTTGCGGGCGTTGACGAAGGAAACCGGAGAAGGTGCGCCATTCTCATCCGAGACGGCGTGCCCCTGAGTCGTCAGGCTGAGGAAAATCGAGGGTTCGCCGTCGCGCGCCGA
>SHWE01000047.1 GCA_009693985.1 Alphaproteobacteria bacterium
CAATTCGCTCTCTCCCGCCGCGCCCAGCGACACGCCGATGGTCTCGAAACGGGCGCGGTCATGGTGCTCGAACACGCCCGCGATCAGAAACGCCACCGGATGGGGACGAAAATCGCCCGAGACATAGGCGATCCTGATCCGCTCATGGCCGTAGCGCTCGTCGCGCCAAAGCGGGGACGCCGCCTGGTGGCCGTCGGCAATCCAAATCCTGGCGCATTGCAATTGCGCGCTCGGCGAATCCGATACCGCGAGATTGCCGAACGGGTCGATGACGGGCGCGTCCCTGCTCACCCCACCGGCGATGCGCTTTCGATGCGGCGTGACGGTACCCCAATCGCAGCACCGAAGCCGCGATTGCAGCAGGAACCCGTCCGCATAAGGAAGATCGGGCGCGAGCTTTAGTGCCTTCTCGTAATCCCGGGCGGCGTCGGCAAAGCGCTTCAGCTCGAACAGTGCATTGGCGCGATTGTTCCAGGCATCGGCATCGCGCGGATCGAGCGCCAGCGCCTTGTCGAAGCAAATGACGGCCTCCTCGGGCAGACGTAGCTCGGTGGCCGCGATGCCGCGATTGCTCCACCCTTGCGCGTCCGCCGGCCGCAGCCGCAAATAGGTTTCGTAGGCCGCATAGGCTTCCGCCTCGCGCTTGAGCGACAGCAGAAGATCGGCGCGGTTGCGTTGGCCATCGGCGAAATCGGGCTGCAGCGCGAGGGCGCGATCGAGTTCGGCGAGCGCCTCGGCAAGACGGCCGGCTTGCGCCAACGACATGGCGCGCCTGTAAAGCGCAATTGCGGAATCATTCATAGCATTGCCGGCGGCGCGATCCGAGGGGCCGATGCAGCCTTACGGTCGGCGCTGCCTCAAGCGGACTCTATTCTAATAGCCCGCATAGCTCCCGGCCATTCCCGAGCCCGAGCCCGGCTGCATCGCGCCCGGCGCATAGCCCGACACGGCAGGGGTCGCCGGCGAGTCCGACCTATCGGGATCCTGGGCCGTCCGCGTCGGCGCCTGCCTCGGCGCGATCGGCATCGAGGGCCCACGCAGCTCAAGCTGAGAGACGGTCCCGTCCTTGGTCCTGTCCGCCAGATCGAAATAGGAATGCGCCGTATTGCTGAACTCGCGCATGTCGACGCAGCCGTCGAGATTCCAGTCGACCAGCGGGGAGGCCTGCGCCGCGTCGCGCTCCAGGCGCTTGACGTTTTCGGCCCGCACTTCGACAGGGACGAGGCAATTGTTGCCGTCGGTGTCGGCGGCGGCGTAGTCCAGCTTCAGTCCCGCCTCCATCTCATCCTTGGTGACGGTATTGTCCTTGTCGGCGTCGTAGCGAAGCAGAAGCGTCGCGCTCGGCGATATCCCGGTGGGCATACGCCGCCGCTGGGCGGACGCGCTGTCCGCGATCAACACGACCGCGATGGAGGCCGCTAAGACAACCGCAATGCGCTGCATGGTCAGACCCTCGCTCGACTACGATGAAACTAGCGCAAATCCCCAACCCTGGGAAAGCCCTCAGCCCCGCCGGCCACCCTCGCCTTGCGGCATGGTTCCAGGTGGCAACGCGCGCGGCGGGCGCATCTCGTTGCCGGAAAGACTGCCGTTTTGGTCGCGATCGCGGTCTCCGAAGACCGAACGCGCCGTACCCGCGAATTCCGTGAAATCGACGAAACCATCGAGGCTCCAATCAATAAGTGGAGAGGACGCCGGCCCGCTCTCCCGCCAGCGGCGGTCGTTTTCCGCCTGCGTTTCAGCGCCGCTCAGCCTTCCGTCGCTATTGGCGTCGAGGGCCGCGAATTCGCGCTGCAATCCCGTTTCCAGCTCCTCTTTGGCGATGACGCCGTCGTGATTCGAATCATAGGCCTGCATCAGCGTGATGCTCTGCACGGCGTCCGCTTGGTTCAGCATATTGGCGGGCGGCGCACCGGTGCGGGCGCACGCCGCCACCGCCAGCACGACGGACAAGCCTGCGATTCCCATTCGAACGATAGGCAGCATAAGTCCCCTTATACGCCATGCCGGCCCGTGCACGCATGACCTTCGCGCAAGAACGCATTTAACCTTAGCGGCAAAAATAGCGTGCCAGGCGTAGCCTGCGCAGCAGGCGAAGCCTGGTGGGCGGTGACGGGATCGAACCGCCGACATCTTCGGTGTAAACGAAGCGCTCTACCGCTGAGCTAACCGCCCGGTTTACCGGCCGCCAATTCGGGAAAGAACGCCTTAGGCGTTCAGCAAATCCTTGAGCGGCTTGCCGGCGCGGAAACGCGCCGCTTTCGACGGCTTGATGGTGATTTCTTCGCCGGTCTGCGGATTGCGGCCCTTGCCGCCCGCGCGGGTCGAAACCACGAAGACCCCGAAGCCCGTCACCCTTACATCCTCGCCGGCCTTCAGAGAGTAGGTAATGACATCGAATACGCCATCGACGGCCTTTTGGGCGTCCATTTTGGAAAGACCGGTTCGCTCGGACAATTGTTGGACAAGATCGTTTTTGTTCACGGGCGTTCTCCTGATGCGTGGGGTCGTCCCCGGCCAGAATCGCCAGACTTTACGGGCGTTCTTGGCCCTGTCAAAGCCCAATTTGCGCAAAAAAGAAGCCCTCGCGGTGCTATCTCGCGAGGGCTTCGGGGTTGGTTGCACGCTTTAATGGGTGACGATGGCGTCCTCTGGCCCTTCGGCGATGCGGCTGGCCGGCGGGTCCTCGGGCTCCTCCCAGACGATCGGGGTCGGCGCCCGGGTGAGAGCGACCTTGAGCACGTCCTCCATCGTGGCGACGGGAACGATCTCAAGTCCCTTCTTCACATTGTCCGGTATCTCCGCGAGATCCTTCTCGTTTTCGGCTGGGATGATGACCGTCTTGAGGCCCGTACGGAGCGCCGCGAGCAGCTTCTCCTTGAGCCCACCGATGGGCAGCACCCTGCCCCGGAGCGTGATTTCGCCTGTCATGGCGACGTCGCGCCTCACCGGGATTCCGGTCAGGACCGAGATGATCGAGGTCGCCATGGCGACACCAGCCGACGGTCCGTCCTTGGGGGTGGCACCTTCCGGCACGTGGACGTGAATGTCCCGCTTGTCGAACACGGGCGGCTTGATGCCGAAGGAGATGGCGCGCGAGCGGGCATAGGAACGCGCCGCGTCGATCGATTCCTTCATCACGTCGCCGAGCTTTCCGGTCGCCTGGAAGCGCCCCTTGCCCGGCACCATCACCGATTCGATGGTGAGCGTCTCACCGCCGACTTCCGTCCAGGCAAGGCCGGTGACGACGCCGACGGCGTCTTCGCCTTCCATCTCGCCGTAACGGTGTTTCCTGACGCCCGCGAAGTGGCCGAGATTATCGCTCGTGACGTCGATCTTCTGGGCCTTGCCCGAGACGATCTCCTTCACCGCTTTGCGCGCCAGATTGGCGAGCTCGCGTTCGAGATTACGGACGCCGGCTTCCCGCGTGTAGTAGCGGATGAGGTCACGTAAGGCCGAGTCGTCGATTCCCCATTCGTCCTCTTTCAGCCCATGCGCTTTGATCTGCTTGGGCAGGAGATGGCGTTTGGCGATCTCGACCTTCTCGTCCTCGGTGTAGCCGGGGATGCGGATGATCTCCATGCGGTCCATCAGCGGCTGCGGCATGCGCAGCGTGTTGGCCGTGGTGATGAACATCACATCGGAAAGATCAAAATCGACCTCCAGATAATGGTCGTTGAAGGCGTGGTTCTGCTCGGGGTCCAGCACTTCGAGCAGCGCCGCCGAAGGATCGCCGCGCCAATCGGCGCCCAGCTTGTCGATCTCGTCGAGCAGGAAGAGCGGATTGGCCGACTTCGCCTTCTTCATCGACTGGATGATCTTGCCCGGCATGGAGCCGATATAGGTCCGCCGATGGCCGCGGATTTCCGCTTCGTCGCGCACGCCGCCCAGCGACATGCGGACGAACTCGCGGCCCGTGGCTTTGGCGATCGACTTGCCGAGCGAGGTCTTGCCGACGCCCGGAGGACCGACGAGGCAGAGGATCGGCCCCTTCATCTTGCCGGCGCGGCTCTGCACGGCGAGATATTCGAGAATCCGTTCCTTGACCTTTTCAAGACCGTAATGGTCGTCGTGCAGCACCTCTTCGGCGTGCGCGAGATCCTTCCTGACCTTGGACTTCTTGCCCCAGGGCAGCGACAGCATCCAGTCGAGATAGTTGCGCACGACGGTGGCTTCCGCCGACATCGGGCTCATCGAGCGCAGCTTCTTCAGTTCGGCGCTCGCTTTTTCGCGCGCTTCCTTGGAAAGCTTCGTCTTCTTGATGCGCTCTTCGATCTCAGCCAGCTCGTCGCGGCCTTCTTCGCCTTCGCCAAGCTCCTTCTGGATCGCCTTCAACTGCTCGTTCAGATAGTACTCGCGCTGCGTCTTCTCCATCTGACGCTTGACGCGGCTTCTGATCTTGCGCTCGACCTGCAATACGCCGATCTCGCCCTCGATCAGGGCCAGCACGCGCTCAAGGCGTTCGACCGTGTTGAGCGTCTCCAGCAATTGCTGGCGGTCGGCGATCTTCACCGTCAGATGCGAGGCGACCGTGTCGGCAAGCTTCGCCGGGTCGTCGATCTGGGCGACGGAGGCCAGCGTCTCGGCCGGCACCTTCTTGTTGAGCTTGATATAGCTCTCGAAATTGGTCTTGACCGTGCGGACCAGCGCTTCGATCTCCTGGGCGCTGCCCGACACATCGGCGATCGGCTCGATGATGGCCTCGAAGAAATCGGTGCGCGGCGAAAAGGTTTTTACGCGCGCACGCGCTTTGCCCTCGACGAGGACGCGGACGGTCTGATCGGGAAGCTTCAGCAGCTGAAGCACGGTGGCGAGCGTGCCGAGGCGATAGAGCCCGTCGGGGGACGGATCGTCCTCGCCGGCGTTCTTCTGGGTCAGCAGGAGGATCTGCTTATCCTGGTTCATCACCTCTTCGAGCGCGCGCACGGATTTTTCGCGCCCCACGAACAGCGGCACGATCATGTGCGGGAACACCACGATGTCGCGCAACGGCAGCACCGCGGAAAGATGGCCGCCCTCGGGGACGGGCGGGGGATTGGGATTTTGAGGATTCTGAATCGACTCGGACATCAATGGACTCCTTGTCCCGACAGTACCACGTGAGACTTAAATTTTTGGCCTAAAACCTGCCTGTGGCATCGTGCCTGGACGGGATTACCGCGCTCCGGAACTGGCAACGCGGGCACATATTGCGGCGCCTGAAGCGGCCACCGCTAGGCAAAAATGGCCCCCGGGCCGCGTACTTTCAAGGACCATCCCAGGTAGTGGCCCGCAAAAGACACAGGAATCCCCCTGTTACTGATTCGCTTGCGCTCGCATGAGCGTGAACCTGGCTGTAGGTTAAACGAACGCGGACGGAACAGGGAGTTTCGACATGTTGAACCGGCGCAGCTTCGCCACCCTTTTAGCCGGCGCCGCCGTTCTCGGCGGGCGCGCTCACGCGCAAGGCTTGCGTGGGAAGACCGTGCTCTACGCCAATGTCGGCCCCGAGCTGTTCCTCTACGATGTCGAAGCGGAAGGCGCGACGCTGACGCGGCGCTCCTCGGTGATGCTGCAGGCGGGCGTGCAATATGCCTGGCCGCATCCGACCAACCGTTTTTTCTACGTCGCCTCCAGCAATGGCCGCCCCGGCGGCGGGCCGGTCAATCAGGGCGACAAGCATTATGCGAGCGCGTTCCGAATCGATCCGGTAACCGGCGTGCTGACGCCCTACGGCCAAGTGCTCCAGCTTGCGGCGCGGCCGATCCACATCAGCGTCGATGGCGCCGGCCAATACGCGATGATCGCCTATAACGATCCGAGCAATGTCACCGTCCATCGCATCAATGCGAACGGCTCGCTCGGCGCCGCCGTCGTGCAAGCACAGAAGCCCGACATCGGCATCTATGCGCATCAGATTCGCACCACACCGATGAACCGCACGGCGGTTCTTGTCTGCCGCGGCAACAATCCGGCGGAAGGCAAAGGCGAAGACCCCGGCTCGCTGAAAGTGTTCGGTTTCGCGGACGGCCAGTTCACCAATCTCGCCTCTTACGCACCCGGCGGCGGCTATGGCTTCGGGCCGCGGCATCTGGATTTCGATCCGGCGGGACGTTTCGCCTTCGTCTCGCTCGAGCGCGAGAACAAACTTTATACCTACGGGCTGCAAGCGGACGGCACACTGTCGCGCGATCCCCTCTTCATGACGGAGAGCCTAGCGGAACCGAACAACCGCCGCCGTGGACAGGGCGCCGGCACCATCCACGTCCATCCCAATGGGCGCTTCGTCTATCAGGCCAACCGCAATTCGGCCGTTGTGGATTTCCAGGGGCGTCAGGTTTTCGCCGGCGGCGAGAACAACATGGCGGTCTTTGCCATCGACGAGCGCACCGGCGAGCCGCGTCTGATCCAGAACGCCGACGGCCATGCCAATCAGCTGCGGACGTTCTCGATCGATCCGACGGGCCGCGTGCTGGTGGCGGCGAGTATCAATTCGATCCTGATGCGTCAGGGAAACAGCGCGACCAATTTGAGCGCCGGGCTGACCGTCTATCGCATCGGCAATGACGGCAGACTCAGCTTCGCGCGCAAATACGACGTCGATACGTCGAAGGGCACGCAGTTCTGGAGCGGAATGGTGACGCTGACCTAGGGCAGCAAATGCTGTTCCCGCCACCACTTCGCGACAAGAATGGAACCCCGCGCTGTCAGGTGTCCGTAATCGAACTGGAGAGGATCGTTCTGCGCATCCACGACGATGCATTCCGCTGCGGGGCATATCGTGTCCAGCATGGATATGTATGAGATGCCGTATTGCGGGAGTGCCGTCTTGAAGGCTTTGTCCGTGGCTGCGACTTCTTCGTATTTTCGCCCTTCCGCAAGCACGGAAGAATTTTGACTCATCGCGCCTTGCGCCATCAACTCCGGAAGAGGCTTGCTATATTCGATGATGGGTCCAAGCACCACGACGCGCGGCGCATATTTCCGCAAGGCCTGAACGATCGCAGCAAGCGGCGCGAGGTCGTTGTTCGAAAACCGTACGGATATCAGGATCGCGTCCACGGGATGTTTGTTCAAGAAGTCTTCGTAAACGTCATTTATCAGCTGTGTGCAGCGATCCACGCCAACGGGATTTATGACGGGCTTGCAGCCGGAAGCGGTCGCTTGCAGGAAATTGACCTCAGGAAAGACCGCCGCCAATCCGAACCAGAGATGGGCCGCGTGGCTGTCTCCCACGAGAAGATAATTCGGTTTTCCCGTCGCCAAGGCGAGACACTGCGCCGGATCGAAGCCTCGGCTTTCGCTGGTCACGAAGCATTTGCCCACGCGCGTCGGTCCCGCATCGTCATAGCCGAGAAAATCGGCCATCCGAACGATTTCCGGCTGAAAGCGCCATGCCGATCCAGCGGTGGATATGAGCGCGCCACCGAAGATCGTGAACAAGACCGTCGCCACGGTGGAATAGACGAGAATTTGCCGAGAGCGTATCGGGCTGTCTTGACCGCGAAACGGCTGCTCCACAAACCGCCATGTTAAATAGGAAAGCCCAAACACAACGCCGAGAAGCCAAACCCTGTCGCGCCAATCGGGGGCAATCGCATAGTGCTGATACAAAATGAGCACCGGCCAATGCCAGAGATAAAGCGAATAGGAAATCAGGCCCACCGACACGATGGGTCGCATGGAGAGAGCCCGCGCGACGAGAGTGCCGCCGGCGCCAACGCTCCCGGCATAGATGATCAACGCAGCGCCGATACAGGGAACGAGCGCCGCCGGCCCCGGAAACACCATGTCCTCGGAAATTCCCCATAGGGTGAATATCAAAAGACAGGCTCCAACGAGGCCGAGCCCTTCGCGAACGGAGCGGCGCGATGTTGCGGGAAAAGCGCCGAGCGCAAGCAACGAGCCAAGCGCCAATTCCCATGCGCGCGATGGCGCCAGATAAAACGCGGCGCTTTGCTCGACGCGAACCAGATAGGCCGAATAGAGAAACGACGCCACCGCGACCGTCCAGATGAGCCGGATTCGATGCCGCGGGAAATAGTGCGTGATCCACCACAAGAGGAGTGGAAACGCGACGTAGAATTGTTCTTCTACGGCAAGGGACCATGTGTGCAGGAGAGGGTTCCGCGCCGCGCTTCCGACGAAATATCCATAATCGGATGCGAACAGCAGATTGGAGACAAAGAAACTTGTCGCGAGAACGCCTCGCCAGAATTCATAGAGATCATGCGGCAGAAGCACGAACCATGCGGCAATCGCGGTCAGCGCAATGACGAAAAACAGCGCTGGAAAAATCCGCCGAGCCGGCCGTTCATAGAATTTGAGGATGCTGAAGCGGTGTTTGTCGATATCGGCCGTGAGAATGCCGGTTATCAGAAACCCCGAAATGACGAAGAAAACATCGACGCCGATAAAGCCGCCGGTAAAGCGCGACGGATTGAAGTGATAGAAGACGACCGCAACGACCGCGAAGGCCCGCAGACCGTCGATGTCCGGGCGATAAGGGGATTTCACGCCGGCCGGTAAACCCATTCAGCAATTTTGAGCTGGGCTTACGACGCGCTTTGATCCCCGCAGGAGACTTACGGCTGTGCTGAAAGCACTCAGCATTGGATAGGCGCGACCAACTGCACATCCGTGACGCGCGAGAAGCGGATTTCGGGAAGCGTTTGCATCCGATCATTGATCGCGAAAGGCGAAAGAGCGATGCGCAAGCTATCGGCGCCCGCGGCATCGACCGGCGCGTAAAGCCAATAATGTTTGACAAAAGCGGGGTTGCCGAGATTGTACCCGCCGACCATGGGCGCGATTGCGACCAGCGGCAGCGCGGGATTCCCCGTCAGTCCCATGCCCGAATAATTGATTCGGCGGGGCGCATCATTTGCATCCGTGATCAGTGCGACGTCCTGCCGGGCAAGCTCCACCCTCTTGCCTTCCGGGATGTCGAATTGAACTTCCAGCAACCAACGATCATTGCCCTGATCGATCAGCTTCACGATGGCGGCGACATCCTGGGTGCGGAATTCGACGCGATCGCGAATCTTTCAGCACGAATTGGTGAGCGTGCTGCCGCCTTCGGCCTGCGGAGAAAAATAGGTGCGGGGCAGCACCGGTACGCATGCCGAAACCAGCCCGGCAACGAGCGCCAACGAAATCACCGATGGAATGCGCGGCATCTTAAGCTCCATGAAAGTGTCTAGGACGCGCTTTGCTCGCGCGGCTGGACCTTGTCGCTATAGGTGTAGAGCGGACGCGCCCTGCCCTCGACCACGTCCGGCGTGATCACGACTTCCTGCACTCCGTTCAGACCCGGCAGCTCGAACATCGTCTCGAGCAGGATGCCTTCCAGGATCGATCTGAGGCCGCGCGCGCCAGTCTTGCGGGCGATGGCCCTGCGCGCGATCGCGTTCAGCGCGTCCTCGTGGAAGCGCAATTTGACGCCTTCCATCTCGAACATGCGCTGATATTGCTTGGCGAGCGCGTTTTTGGGGCGCGTCAGAATTTCGATCAGCGCCGGATTGTCCAAATCCTCCAACGTGGCGAGGATCGGCAAGCGGCCGATGAATTCCGGGATGAGGCCGAATTTCAGCAGATCTTCGGGCTCGACTTCGCGCAACACCTGACCCGTGGAACGCTCGTCCTGGGCGCGCACATTGGCGCCGAAGCCCATCGACGTTCCTTGCGTGCGCGAGGAGATGATCCGTTCCAGTCCCGCAAAGGCGCCGCCGCAGATGAAGAGGATGTTGGTGGTGTCCACTTGCAGGAATTCCTGCTGCGGATGCTTGCGCCCGCCCTGCGGAGGCACGCTCGCGACGGTGCCTTCCATGATCTTGAGCAGCGCCTGCTGCACGCCTTCGCCCGACACGTCGCGGGTGATCGACGGATTGTCCGATTTGCGGCTGATCTTATCGACTTCGTCGATATAGACGATGCCGCGCTGCGCCCGCTCGACATTGTAGTCGGCGTTCTGCAACAGCTTGAGGATAATGTTCTCGACGTCCTCGCCGACATAGCCGGCTTCGGTCAGCGTCGTTGCATCCGCCATCGTGAAGGGGACATCGAGGATGCGCGCCAGCGTCTGGGCCAGCAGCGTCTTGCCGCAGCCCGTCGGGCCGACCAAGAGGATGTTCGATTTCGCGAGCTCCACCTCGCCCGATTTCCCGGCGTGGTTGATGCGCTTGTAGTGATTGTGCACCGCGACCGCCAAGACCTTCTTGGCGTGGCTTTGGCCGACCACGTAATCGTCGAGCACCTTGTAGATTTCGGACGGCGAAGGCACGCCCTCGCTCGACTTCATTAACGAGGTTTTGTTTTCCTCGCGGATGATCTCCATGCACAACTCAACGCATTCATCGCAGATGAACACGGTCGGGCCCGCGATCAGTTTCCTGACCTCGTGCTGGCTCTTTCCACAGAAGGAGCAATAGAGGGTGTTCTTGGACTCCGTCCCTCCCGACTTGCTCATTCCTACTCCTTCCACTGCCCGAAGCTGACGCCCGGGTGTCGCAAAAACCGCGCCAGCAAAGCCCGGCGCGGGGTACCCCTTCGAATCCCTATACGATCACGATAAAAGCGCCGCGATCAAGAATTGTTTAAAATAGGCCGCTTACTCCGAAAAAAGCCCGTTTTCAGGGCTTATGTTCCCGGTTTACCCCAAAGCTAGCGCTTCTCAGGACCGTCCGCGCCGGGCCGCTTCGAATAAACCTCGTCCAGAATGCCGAAGGTCCGTGCCTCTTCCGGGGTCATATAGGTGTCCCGATCTAAGGCTTTTTCGATCACTTCCAGCGGCTGGCCGGTGTGCTTGGCGTAGATGTCGTTGAGCCGGCGCTTCAGCTTCACGATCTCCTGGGCATGGCGAGCGATGTCGGTGGCCTGGCCCTGATAGGAGGCCGAGGGCTGGTGCACCATCACGCGCGAATTGGGCAGGCTGAAACGCCCGCCCTTTTGACCGGCGCAAAGCAGCAAAGACGCCGCCGATGCGGCCTGGCCGACGCACAGCGTCTGCACCGCCGGGCGGATATATTGCATCGTGTCGTAGATCGCGAGGCCGGAGGTGACGAGACCGCCCGGCGAATTGATGTACATCGCGATTTCTTTCTTCGGGTTTTCGGCCTCGAGAAAGAGAAGCTGCGCCGTGATCAGAGTGGCGACCGTGTCCTCGATCGGACCGGTGACGAAGATGATCCGTTCCTTCAGCAGGCGCGAAAAGATGTCGTAGGCGCGCTCGCCGCGGGCGGTCTGTTCGACCACCATGGGTACGAGCGTGCTCATGTAGATATCGCGGCTGTCTTTCATGTTTCTCGTCCGAATCGCTCTGGCAAGGTGACGACCAGGGCTTCTGCCTGTCAATCAGGATGGCCGGCGAGGATAGCCGGAACAGTGTTAGATGTTTCTAAACCGCGGCAATTCAAGCCCATCTGGGGGGCCCGGGGGCCGCCTCGCCCTGGCGGCGGTCTATTTCTTCTTCGGTTTGGGCTTGTCGTCGGCTTTGGCTTTGGGCTTCGCCTCGGTTTCGGCTTTCGCCTTCTTGGCCGGCTTCTCTTCGGCCGTATCCTTGTCGTCGCCTTTGGCCTTCGCCTTCTTGGCGGGCTTCTCGTCGCCGCCAGCGGCTTTCAGCTTTTCTTCCGCTTCGTCGGGATCGAGGAAGAGGATGTCGCGGGCGACCTTCTTGTCCTGGACTTCGATCAGCTCGCCCAGGAAGTCGATGACCTTGTCCTCGAACAGCGGTACCCGGATCTCGGCCATCGCCTGCGGATTGCTGGTGTAATATTGAATGACCTGCTTCTCCTGGCCAGGGAATTGGCGGGCGCGGGCGGCCAAAGCGCGATTTACCTCTTCCTGATTGACCGCGATGGCGTTCTGCTCGCCGACCTTGGCGAGCACGAGGCCGAGCCGGACGCGCCGTTCGGCGATTCCCCGGTATTCCGCCTTCAGCTCGTCTTCGCTCTTGCCCTCGTCTTCCGGGGTGGCGCCTTCGTTCTTCAATTCCTGCTCGACCTGCTGCCAGATCGCGTTGAATTCCGCTTCGACCATTCCGGACGGAAGTTCGAAGCTGTGGGCTTCGTCGAGCGAATCCAGGATGCGGCGCTTCAAATGCGTGCGGCTGGCGCGGCCATATTCGCCCCTGAGCTGTTCGCGCACCCGCTCCTTCAATTGGTCGAGGGATTCGAGGCCCACCTTCTTGGCCAATTCCTCGTCGATGGCGACCTCGTTCGCGCCTTTGACGGCGGTCACCTTCACGGCGAATTCGGCATCCTTGCCGGCCAGATTGGCGGCACCATAATTTTCCGGGAATTTGACCGCGACGGTCTTCTCATCGCCAGCCTTCGCGCCCAGCAATTGATCTTCGAAGCCGGGAATGAACGCGCCGCTGCCGAGCGTCAGGTCGAAGCCTTCCGCTTTGCCGCCCTCGAAGGCTTCGCCGTCGATACGGCCTTCGAAATTGATGGTGACGGCATCGCCCTTCTCGGCCACCGCGCCTTCGCCCTTTTCGGAATAGGACTTCTGGGAATCGGCGATCCGCTTCAGCGCTTCATCGACCGATTCATCCTCGACGTCGGCAACCAGGCGTTGCGCTTTCAGCTCGCTCAGATTGGCGAGCGTGAAGTCGGGCATCAGATCGACCTTCATGGTGAATTCGAGGTCGGCCTGGCCGGCGATCACGCTGTCGATGGCGTTGACGAAATCGACCCGCGGCTGGGTGGCGGGCTTGATCGCCTTCTCCTTCAGCAATTGCTCGCTGGACTGGTTGATCGTCTCGTTGACGATCTCGCCCATCATCGACTTGCCGTAGGTTTTCTTTAGGAAGGAGACCGGCGCCTTGCCCGGACGGAATCCCTTGAGCTGAACGCGCGGCTGCATCTCGGTGATCTTGCCGGTCAGCTTGTCGTCCAAATCCTTGCGCGGAATGGTGATGGTGTATTCGCGCCGCAGCTTGTCGTTCAGGGTTTCGGTGATTTGCATGGCGGTGATCCCTAGGTTGTCGACAAACGCATAAATACGGACTCGCGTGACTTGGCAGACCTGGTGCGGGCGGAGGGATTTGAACCCCCACGACTTTCGTCACAGGAACCTAAATCCTGCGTGTCTGCCAGTTCCACCACGCCCGCGAAGGGCCCGCTAACCGCGAAAGAACGGCCCCTATATCATAGCGTTTCCGCAAAGGGCTAGGGGAACGCTGGCCGATCACGTTCCGGGGCGTAATTGGGCCGGTTTGGCCGCAACCGCCTTGCCCAGCGCCAATACGATGAGGGCGGAAGCCACCAGCCCAAGCCCGAGCGCAGCCATGGCGGCGGAATAATTGCCCGTCGCCTCCCGAAGCAGGCCCACGACATAGGATCCGACGAAACCGCCCATAAGCCCGATGGTCTGGACGAGCGCGATACCGGCCGCAGCCGCCGCGCCGCCAAGAAACGTCGAAGGCAGGCTGTAAAAGGGCCCGAAGCCCGAGGCGATACCGATGAGGGCGCAGGCCAACGAGAGCAGCATCAAAAGGTCGGATTGGACGATGCTGGCCGCCAAAAACCCACCGGCCGCCAGCAGCATGGCAAGCGCCACATGCCACACCCGTTCGCGCCTTCGATCGCTCGAATGGCCCCATAGGATCATCGCCGCCATCGCGGCCGCGAAGGGCAGTGCCACCACGAAGCCGGTGGCGAGCGTCGAGAAGCCCATCTCTCGGACGATCTGCGGCAGCCAGAGCTGCGCGCCATAGTGCCCGGCGGCATAGGCGAAATTGGCGACGCCCAGCGCCAGCACGCGCGGATCGCGTAAGGCCAGCCAGAAATGCCCATGTCCTGCCTCTTCTTCAGCGGCAAGGCGCTTGGCGATGGCCTGCTTCTCGCCGGCGCTCAGCCATGACGCCGCGGCGGGACCGTCGGGAAGCCAGGCAAGAACGGCGAAGGCGAGCGCGCAAGCCGGCAGACCTTCGAGCAGGAACAGCCATTGCCAGCCGGCGAGTCCCGACGCGCCGTCCATCTGAAGGATGAGGCTCGACAGCGGGCCGCCGACGATGAAGGACAATTGCGCCGCCGACATGAAGATGGCGATGAAGCGGGCGCGCTGCGTCTGCGGAAACCACAGCGTGAGGTAAAAGATCATGCCGGGAAAAAAGCCCGCTTCCGCCGCGCCCAAAAGAAAACGCAAGGCGTAGAAGCTGAGCGGATCGCGCACCAGCGCGCACGCCGCCGAGACCGCGCCCCAGACGAGCAGGATCAATGCCATCCAACGCCGCGCACCGAGACGCTGCAACATCGCGTTCGCCGGCACCTGGAACAGTGCGTAAGAGATGAGCAGCACGCCGGCGCCGAAACCGAACACCGCCGGCGAGAAACCGAGATCGCGGTTCATGGTGAGCGCGGCGAAGCCGACATTCACCCGGTCGATATAATTGACCAGATAGAGAAGCATCATGAACGGGATCAGCCGCCAGGCGCATTTGGCGAAGATGCGGTTTTCCTGCATTCACCGCCCTCCCGTACCGTTGCGCAGCGCACGCCCCACAGCGATCACGATGAGGGCGGAGACGATGAGACCCGCGGCCAGCGCCGCCATGCCGGCATTATAGTTTCCCGTCGCCTCTCGCAGCGCACCGACAATGCTCGGCCCGAAGAATCCACCCAGCGAGCCGATCGCGCTGACGAGCGCGATACCTCCGGCAGCCGCTTTGGCGCCGAGGAACGACGAAGGAAAACTGAAGAACGGCCCCTCCGCCGCCAGGATGCCGATGACGGCGACCGCAAGAGCGATAAGAGAGACGGTGGCGCTCCCGGAAAAGATCGTCGCGATCAAGCCTCCCGCCGCCAGAAGGAATGGCAGCGCGATGTGCCAAACGCGCTCTCCCCTGACATCGCTCGAACGTCCCCACAGGATCATCACCCCCATGCTCGCGGCAAACGGGGCCGCCACGATGAACACCGTCGCAAGATTGGAAAATCCCATCTGCTGCACGATCTGCGGCAGCCATATCCTTATGCCGTTGGCGCTGATCCCGAAGCCGATATAGACGAGGCCGAGCGCCGCCACGCGCGGATCAAGCAGCGCGGGCCAGAACGCCCGGTGCAATACGGGCTCTTCTGCCGCGAGTCGCTGCGCGATGGTCTCCTTCTCTTCGGGCGTGAGCCATGCGGCATCGGCGGGGCCATCGGGCAGCACCTTCAGCGCTACGACAGCAAGCACACAGGCCGGAATCCCCTCGACCATGAACAGCCATTGCCAGCCGGCAAGTCCGAGCGTGCCGTTCATCTCGAGAAGAAGGCCAGAAACCGGTCCACCGACGATGAAGGAGAGTGGGATCGCCGTCATGAAGAGCGAGGTGAATCGCCCGCGATAGGAATGCGGAAACCAGTAGGTCAGATAGAGCAGCACGCCGGGAAAGAATCCCGCCTCCGCGACGCCGAGAAGAAAGCGCAAGGCGTAGAAACTGACGGCGTCATGCACGAACGCGTTCGATGCCGAGATGACGCCCCATGTCGCCAGGATGGCGGCGAGCCAGCGCCGTGCGCCGACCCGTTCGAGGAAGACGTTCGCCGGCACCTGGAACAAGCAATAGCCGATGAAGAACATGCCCGCGCCGAGTCCGAAGACGGCGGGCGACAGACCCAGATCTGCGTTCATGGTAAGCGCGGCGAACCCGACATTCACCCGGTCGAGATAGTTCACCAGATAGGCCGCCATCATGAACGGGATCAGCCGTCGCGCGCATTTCACGAAGATCGCTTGCTCGTTCATCCGCCCCGCTCCATGCCGCACGCTAGCACGGTTCAGCGCAACGCCTGCAACACAGCGGGCAATTGCTCCGGGATATCTTCGGCTATCAGGCCGAGACCGAAGCGTTTCGCCGCTTCGCCATGCAGCCATGTGCCGGCGCACGCGGCGTCGAACGCATTCATGCCTTGCGCGAGGAGCCCGGCAATCATGCCGGCGAGAACATCGCCCGCCCCCGCCGTCGCGAGAAACGGCGGCGCGTTGGCATTGATCGCAGTGCGACCGTCGGGCGCCGCTATGATCGTATCGGGGCCTTTCAACAGCACGACGCATCCTGCCTGCGCCGCCGCCTCGCGCGCGGCCTCAAGTTTTGTTTGAGTACGTTTCAGCACGCCTGGAAAGATGCGCTCGAACTCGCCCGCATGAGGCGTCAGCACGCAGTTGGCGTGCAATTGCGTGAACAATCCCTTCGGATTATCCACGAAAGATGTCAGCGCATCGGCATCCAACACGACGGCAGCGCCGCTTCCGAGCGCCGCGGCAACGAGATCTTGCGTTTCGGCGCCGACACCAAGGCCGGGTCCAAGCGCGACGGCATTGAAGCGTTTGTCGGCAAGGAGCGCGCTCAAACCTTTGGCGCCGTCGAACGGCTTGACCATGATCGCGGTCAGATGCGCTGCGTTAATGCCGACGGCATTTAGCGGGCTCGCGACACTGACGAGTCCCGTGCCAATGCGAAGTGCGCCGCGCGCGGCCAGCCGGGCCGCACCCGTGGCATGCGCCGGGCCGCTGACGACGACCGTGTGACCGCGATCATATTTGTGTGCGTCCGCGCGCGGCCAGGGAAACCGGCTCAGCCATAATTCGGGAACGTTCTCAAACATAAGCGGACGGATGGTTTCGAGCACGCTATCGGGAATCCAGATATCGGCGACGATCGTCTCGCCGCAATAGATGCGCCCCGGCATCAGCAGATGTCCGGGCTTCTTACGGAAGAAGGTCACGGTCGCGAGCGCGCGCACGCACATGCCGTCCGGCCCGTCCATCGTGCAGCCGAGATCGCCATGCATCCCGCTCGGCACATCGACGGCGATCACCGGAACACTGCTTTCGTTCAGCATCTGCACGATGAAGCACACATTCATGTCGAGCGGGCGCGACAGCCATGCCCCGAACAGCGCATCGACGACACAATCGGCCTTGCGGGCGCGCGTGATGGGCCGCGTGTCGCCATCCCAACGCTTGAACATTTCCGCCGCGTCGCCGGTCAGCGCAGAAGTGTCGCCCAATGCCTCGACCCAGACAGTGGAGCCGCGCTGCTTCAAGAGCCGCGCCGCCACATAACCATCGCCGCCATTATTGCCGGGCCCGCACAGCACGGCGACACGCGCGTTCGGCCAGCGTTTGGTGACCTCGTCCACCACCGCAGCGCCGGCATTTTCCATCAAAGTGAGCGACGGCAGGCCGGACGCGACCGCCAGCCTGTCGGCTTCCGCCATCTCGGCAACGCTGAGAAGTTCAGCGCCGCTCATCGCGCCTGTGCGGCGAAATAATTCTTCATCCGCTTCGCCGCCTCCTCCAGAACCTCACGCTTCTTGCAAAACGCGAAGCGCACCAGATCGGATGGGCCATCGGCGCCGAAAAAAGCCGAGAGCGGAATTGGGGTGACGCCGGCTTCGCGCGTCAGCCGCTCGCAGAAAGCGCGGTCGGGCTCATT
>SHWE01000048.1 GCA_009693985.1 Alphaproteobacteria bacterium
GAGAAGAATTTCAACATCGAGAAGAACATCGAGATCAATATCGACAAGAGCGGCAAAGGCGGCAGCAACCGCCATAGTAATGGCGGCGGCGGTGGTCATGGCGGCGGCGGCGGCCGCGGCACGGGCACCGGCGGCAACAGCAGCGCGACCAGCGGCGACAGCAATGCAAGCTCCAACCAAACCCAAAGCTTCAACCCGACCATCAATGTCACCGTCAACAACAGCTCGACTCCCGGCGGCGGCAACGGCAATGGCGACGGCGGCGGCACCGGCACGGGCGGCGGCACCGGCACGTCCACCAGCAACAGCAGCAGCACGAGCAACGCCACCGGCGGCAATGCAACCGTGAACGTGAACACGAGCACGACGCCCGGCGGCGGCAATGGCGGCGGCAGCAACGACAATGACAACAATGCGGAAGCGATCGCGAACGCGACCGCGATGCTGAACCTACAGTCGCAGCAGCTGCAGCAGGTCAACGCCCAGGCTTTCGCCGGCGGAGGCGGCGGCTCGTACACGATGATCGTCAACCAGGGCGGCCAGATCGGCGTGCTCGAAGTGGTCGAGCAGGAAAAGAAGGTCGAGAAGGAGAATGTCGAGGAGGCCGCCGAGGCCGAGGAAAAAGTCTGCGTCAAGCAATGGGCGGCTGTCGTCAAATCGATCCACGCGGTGTGCATCGACATTTTCGGCGACTATCACCCCGCGACGCGCATGGTGTCCGAGACCTGGATCGATTCCTCCATGTCGAAGGAACTGTACCGCTGCCTTGAAGGGTCGGCGCTGAAGGTCGTCATCGGCGACGTGGTGCAGACGACGCAAGGCATCGCCGCGATCAAGGATGGCGGTTTGGAGATCGTTTGCAGCAAGGGCGAGGCGCTGCGGCATTTCCGCGACGGCGTCGTCAAATGTGCGGTCGCCGAGAAGGTGCCGGACTGCACGGAGCGCACGAATTTGCGCAAATGTGGCGTGGGCGATGTGTTCTTCACCTATCAGACGCAGGTCTGCGTGCGCGCCGCGGCGTCCAAATCCGGCTACACCTATGACTACAAGGCCGGCTATCAGAAGAGCGGCGGCGTCGGCCCCTAAGCCAAGCCAAAGCGCAAACAGAAAAGCCGGAAAATGGAGCACCCATTTTCCGGCTTTTGCTTTTCGATCTTGCGGATTCAGCTGCCGCTGGAATAGCGGAACTGATGTTTGTAGACGCGGGCGACGTGATCGCGCCGGCGTTTCAGCCGCGCCGCTTCCTCGGAGAGGCCGGCCCGGCGCGCGGCCTCGATGGCCCCATCGAAATGATAGCGCGCATCGGCATAGCAATCCTTGGCGCCGCTCTGGCGGGAATCGTACATCGCGCTGACAGCCGCTTCGGCGAGCGCTTCCAGGCGCACCATGTCGACGCGCGCGGTAATGCCCGCCTCATTGGAGCGCCTGATGCCGCTTCCTTTGCGTGTGCTTGCCCGAAGCTTGCGCCACCAGCGCGCGATGGTCATTTGCTGTCGTTCCCTGACCCGAGCCGGTCAGTTTGCGAGCGTCGGGGCGGCAAGACAAGTCTCTCCGTTACACATATTTTTGCGGGAGCTTGGACCTCAGGCCCACCAGCGCGTGTGCGCGATCGTTTGCGGGATTTCCGCCGGCCGCCGGCCATTGCCCCATTGCGAGATGTCGGGAACCGTGGCGATGCCGTGCCGGACCGCGAGCAGGCTCAATATGCTCTGATCGTGGCGATGGTCCTGGAATTCGGGATAATTCGGCAGCCCGCATTCATTGGGTGCATCCGTGATGAGGCGCGGATCCTGGGCGTAACTCAGCCACTCCTCGATGAAAGCAAGGCCGCCCTTCGTCTTGCGGCAGGCGAGGAAAGTTCCCGCCACCTGGCCGGCATCGAGAAAAGGCGGCGCGTCCAGACCCATATAGTGAAAGCAATCGCGCTTGGTCCAGGCGCGGTTTTTGTGCTGGGCGGGTTCATGGCTGAACAGCAGCAGCGGCGTCTCGTCCGGTTGCCGGCGGCATAGTTCGACGACCGGACCTGCGCTACCGACGAAATGACAACCGGCATCGGCATAGAACAGCACATCGCCCTCTTCCATCGTCTCGCGCAAAGTCTTGAGAATGAGATGGGGCTTCCACAGCCAATAGCCGGCGCCGCGCGGCGCATCGAGGATCGCGCGATTGCGTTCGACGAAGGCGGGATCGAGATCCTGCCGCCCCATCGCAAGGCTGCGGTCGAAGCCGCCGATGGCGCGCGCGGTCTTGATGCCGAGCTGTTGGGCCTGAAGGAATGCCTGGTCGGCGTAGTTGATGAAGACGGTCGCCATAGTCTGACGTCTTGAAGCTGCGCTAGAGTGCTATCGCGTTCCCCTTATGCTGTCAGCCCTGGAGTTGAAGATGAGCGCATCCTTGCCGGATGAGCATGCGTTTGTCGCAATCGTCCCGGAGGACGAGACTCCAGGCGTGGACGATCCTGCCTTCAGCGATGCTTGCTTTGCGCAGTTGCGGCGGGCTGCCGATGGAGCGCTCAACCTAGAAACTACAATCGGAGAAGACGTGGCCCCGCTCAGCCAAGCGGCTAAATCGCTTCGGTCTACGTAGTTTCGAGCTGCACAAAAGAAAAAGTGAGGGCGTTAGCCCTCCCTTTCCTTAGCCCGTCACGATGGACCCGACACCGTGAAAGGACTGGAATTCTCCTTAGTAGTGGATGATCTGCGCCGTATTGCCGACCGCGCTCGCCGTGATCGAAACCGGCCCGCCCACATGGGACAGATTGACGTTCACATTGGCCTGGATCGGCGCCGTGCTGACCTAGTGATTGTTGGCCGGGAAGTACTTGGCGTTCGAACCGACCTGCAACTGGTTGCCGACCGCGGTGCCCGCGACTCCGACGCCGCCCGAGACGTTGCTGAGAGTGGCATTGATATTCGCCTGAGGATCGGACCCGCCGCAGAACTGCCGGCTGTTCACGGCCGTGGTGGCCGGATCGGTTGAAACCGAGGCGCCGTTGCAGAGCGCAGTGGCGCCGAGGCCAACCCAGCCGTTGATGTTGCTCGCATTGACGTCGGTCTGAGCTCCGATGAAGGCTTCGTTCTTCTGGTCGTTTTCGACAAACGTATCCGAGAGCGTGAAGATCTGGGCGGTGTTGCCGACCGCGGCGGTGACCGCTCCGAAATCGCCTTCGCCGACATCGTCGACATGGGCATCGATCTTGGACCAGACGTTGCTGAAGTTCACTTGACCGTTCAGAACGTCGGTTACGCCGCCGATGCGGAGGTGAGGGGTATGAGGCGCATCGGGTTTGCTCTTTGGGTCACGTCCCCTTGTCAGCAACCCCTGTGCCAGCCCGTTTCGGCCGTTAACCTGTTTTTCTGTTCCAATTCGATACGGAAGGGGCCCGGTGGGCCGGAACCTGAGGCCCAAAACGGCGATTCGGGCGGCCCCAGGAGGGGTACAAAAGCCCTTTTTATGGATTTTTCTCTTTTATTACAATGTCTTATTCGGCATTATGCGACTGGGATGGGGCTCGGCGGGCAAGGCAACCGCCCGCGATGAGGCTGAAATGAGTTTTCCCGAAAACGGCCGGCCGGCCCGCGAGCCATTCCTCAATGCGCCCGCGGTGGTGTTGTGGCTGATCGGGATCATTCTCCTCGCCCATTTCACGCGCGTGGTGCTCCCCGGCGATTGGCCCGACCGTCTCATTTTCGATTACGCGCTCATTCCGGCCCGGTTCGCCGAAGGGCTGGAGGCCGGCTGGCCACCGGGCGGCCTGTTCGCTCTGCTCATCACCCTCCTCACCTATATATTCCTGCATGGCGACATCACCCATGTCGTGGTCAACAGCCTGTGGCTCCTGGCCTTCGGTCCGATCGTCGCCCGCCGTCTCGGCCTTACCCGTTTCCTCGCCTATTTCTTCCTGTGCGGGCTGGCTGCCGCCCTCCTCCATCTCGCCGTCTATTGGGGATCGCCGGCCGCCGTCGTCGGTGCCTCGGGCAGCGTGTCGGGGCTGATGGGCGGTGCCATGCGGATCGTCTATGGCCGCCTTCATGGTGAGGGCGAGGGGCGCGACGCGCTGGCGACGATCTTTTCAAAACCGATCCTCGCCTTCACGGCGATCTGGATGGTGGCCAATGCGGTGAGCGGGATCTTCCGGATCGGCGTTTCGGACGATCTCACGCTGGTCGCCTGGGTGGCGCATCTCGGCGGCTATTTCGCCGGCCTGTTGACGCTTGGAATGTTCGACCCGTTCTCGGTCGCGCGTGGCCGCCCGCACTCGGCGTAATTCTATCTAATGCGGGATGAGGCCCGCGAGCGAGGCCGGCGAAATGGGCCGCCCGAACAGAAAGCCTTGCGCGTAGTCGCAACCGAGCTCGCTGAGAAGCGCCGCCGTCGCATCCGTCTCGACGCCCTCGGCGACGACACGCATGTTGAGCGCGTGGGCGAGCGCGATCACCGCCTCGACGATCTTGCGATCTTCGCTATGCGTCACGCAATGGCGGATGAAGCTCTTGTCGATCTTCACCTCGTCCACCGGCAAGCGTTGTAAGCGTGAGAGCGAAGAAAGTCCGGTCCCGAAATCGTCGATCGCCACGCGCGCGCCCTTGAGGCACAGCGCCGACAGCACGCGCGCCAGCATCGCCGGATCCGGCATCATATCGCTCTCGGTGATTTCGATGATGATGCCTTCGAGCCCCATTTGATGGCGGTCCATCAAGCGGCCCACTTCCGCGAAGAACAACGGATCGAGCAGAACGGGCGTCGGCACATTCACGGAAAGCGCCACGTCGATGCCGCTGCGTTTCAACAGCGAGCGGCTCTGGAAGACATTGCGCAGCACATAGGCGGTAAGTTCGTTCATCCCGGCATGATCGAGCCTGCCGAGAAAGCAGGACGGCGGCAGCAGGCCTTCGGTCGGATGCTGCCAGCGCACCAAAGCTTCGGCGGCGACGGCCTGATGATCGGGCAGATCGACGATCGGCTGATAGCGCACGATGATCTGTTCGTTGCGGATGGCGTCCACGATGTCGCGGGGCGCCGGAACGAAGATGCGGCTCGGATGCGCCTTCAGCGCATCGAGCAGCGGCTTCATCGTGAACGGCTTGCGGATGCAGCCGATGATCTGAAGTTGGTAATCCTCCGCCATCCGGCTCACCGAGCGAAGCACTTGCTGGCTGTGGCCGGAAATCAGAAGGATGCGTCCGCGGAATCCCTGCTGCGCCAGCTCGTTCAGGATGGCGACGCCGTCCATGTCGGGAAGCGCCAAATCCATGATGCAGAGATCGGGCGATTCCGCCGCGACCGCGCGTTCGAATTCGCGGCCCGAGGTGAAGGTCTCGGCTTGGAAGCCGGCTTGCTCGAGGCCTTTGGCGATCACATCGAGGATGGCGGGCTCGTCATCGACGATGAAGACCGCGGGCGCGAATCCGCGAACGGATCGGCCGAGCTTTCTGCCCGTATTGAAACCGCGTTGGGCTCCATTGCCTGCATCTTTATTAAAGTCTTCGGGACCAAGCTTGGCAGGCGAGACTTAATGCATGCCTAAATTACAAAGCATCTTCCGGTATTTAGCGTGGCCCGGAACGGCGTCCCCAGGCGCCCGATTTTACCTGTACTTAACCAAACCCCGCAAATTATGCTTAACAGAGTATTGATTGGACAGGCGCGAGCGCAGCCCAGACCTATTTAGCCGCGATAAATGCGGGGAAATCCGTAAGATCGCGCCGCCTGCGTTGCTTACGGGCACAAGAAAGGAACCCTCATGCGCCGGATTGGTGTTGCGGCTGGTTTTGCGACTCTCGGCCTCGGGCTCATTGCGGGTCTTTCGGCTTCCGGCCAGCAGGGCTCGAAGCCCGTCTTCGGCAATTGGGGCTTCGATCTCGCGGGCATGGATCGCAGCGTGAAACCCGGCGATGATTTCTTCCGCTACGCCAATGGCGCCTGGTTCGACAAAGCGGTTATCGCTTCGGATCGCACCAGCACCGGCTCCTTCGTCGATCTCGACATTCAGAGCGAAGGGCGCGTGCGCGGCATCCTCACCGATCTCGAAATCCGCAAAGCGAATCTCACCGCCGACGAGAAGAAGGTCCGCGATCTCTATCGTTCCTATGTCGACACCGCGCGCATCGAACAACTCGGCCTCGCGCCGGTGGCCAAAGATCTTATGGCCATCGCGAATCTGAAGACGCATGACGATATCGCCAAGGCCATGGGCTCGGTCGAGATGGGAACGCAGAGTCTGTTCCGCACGCGCATCGGCGTCGATGACAAAAATCCAAACGCCTATGCGGTGTTCCTGCGCCAAGCGGGGCTGGGTCTTCCCGACCGCGATTATTATCTGATCCCCGAGCCCGGCACGGTGACGATCCGCACCGCCTATCGTCCCTACATCGCGCAAATGCTGACCCTCGGGAACGTCGCGGATGCGGGTGCCAAGGCGCAAGCCATCTTCGATCTCGAAACCTCCATCGCCAAGCTCCATTGGACGCGGGTCGAGCGCCGCGACGCCAACAAGACCTACAACCCGATGAGCGTCGCCGACCTCCAACGCTTCGCCCCCAATTTTCCGTGGACGGACTATCTCGCCGCCCCCGGCATTCCGGGCGTGAAGGAAGGCCGGCGCCAGGTCATTGTCGGAGAAAACACCGCCTTCCCCGAGCTCGCCAAATTGTTCCGCGCGACGCCGGTGGCGGTGTGGCGCGATTACCTGACCTTCCATTATCTGTCCTCGAACGCGGCGCTCCTGCCCAAGCGCTTCGACGATGCGCGCTTCGCCTTCTACGGAAAAATTCTCGGCGGGCAGAACGAACAGCTCGCGCGCGAGAAACGCGGCGTGCGCTTCGTCGGCGGCCTGATCGGCGAGAACGTCGGCAAGCTCTATGTCGCGCGCTATTTCCCGCCCCAAGCGAAAGCCGAGATGACCGAGCTGGTGCGCAACCTGCTCAATGTCTATCGCAACCGTATCGAAACCGCCGATTGGATGTCGCCCGAGACGAAAAAGAAGGCGCTCGAGAAGGTCGCGAGCTTCACCGTCAAGATCGGCTATCCCGACAAATGGCGCGACTATTCCAAATTCGTCGTCCGCGAGGATGATCTCCTCGGCAACAGCACGCGCGGATCGATGTTCGAATGGGAGCGCGACCTTGCGCGTCTCGACGGGCCGGTCGACCGCAGCGAATGGGGCATGTCGCCCCAGACCGTGAACGCTTATTACGATGCCTCGCTCAACGAGATCGTCTTCCCGGCGGGCATCCTGCAAGCGCCCTTCTTCGATCCCAATGCCGACGATGCGGTCAATTATGGCGGCATCGGCGCCGTCATCGGCCACGAGATCAGCCACGGCTTCGACGATCAGGGCAGCAAATACGACGCCAAGGGCGTGCTGGCGAATTGGTGGACCGACGCCGACCGCAAGAATTTCGACACCCGCACCGAAAGCCTCGCCCAACAATACAATACCTATTCGCCGCTCGAAGGCATGTTCGTGAACGGCAAGATGACTTTGGGCGAGAACATCGCCGATCTGGCCGGGGTGACGGTCGCGCAGGCCGCCTATCATTTATCGTTGAACGGCAGGCCCGCCCCGGTGCTCGACGGCTTCACCGGCGACCAGCGCCTGTTCCTCGGCTACGCCCAGGTCTGGCGCTACAAGGCGCAGGAGGCCACGCTCCGCCAGCGGGTGCTGACCGACTCCCATAGCCCGCCGCAATTCCGCATAAATGGCGCGGTTCGCAACGTCGATGCCTGGTATGCCGCCTTAGGTATTAACGCGGGCGACCGTCTCTATCTCGGGGAAGACCAGCGTATTCGTCTCTGGTAAGGCCCCCCGGGCGGTAACCGAGATTGCAGAGAGATGACGGGGCAGGGGCCAAGAACCCCGGTAACGCTTGCGTTGCCTCGTCACCCGGGATAATTCACCCGCTCCCGGGGCCGGGCGCTGCGAAGATGCGCCGCCAAGCCGGTCCGCCTGATCGAAGCGGGCCATGCACAGGGGACATGAACGGAAATTCGGCAAGTCGAGTGGAGATTCAATGTCGGAAAAGAATGATGAGCGCTTCGCGCGGGCCCGTTCCTTCCAGTTAGGAAAGTCGGGGCGTCTGGTGTGGCGCATCGGATCGATCGTTCTGCTGCTTCTCGCCGGCGGCGTGATGGCGCTTGGCGGCCAACGCCTGCTCGGCAGCGGCGGCGCTCCCAACGAGACACGGGTGACGACCTTCACCGATTGGCGCGTCGTCTGTCCGCCCTATACGGCCGCGACGCCCAATTGCGCGCTCACGCTCGACGTGCTGCGCGATACCGGCGGCGTTCTGGTCACCCTCTCGATGCTCGAGCCCGCGATCGGAAGCCCGCTCTCCATCACGGTCCCGCACGGCGTCGCTTTGGATTCCGGTATGGGCTTCTCGATCGGCAACGAGCCGATGCGGGTCAGGCCCTATGAGACATGCACCGCTCAGGGGTGCATCGCGCTCGTGACCGTCGATGCCGATACGATGAGATCGCTCTCCGCCAATATGGGCGGTCAGGTCGTGGTGGCGCTTCCGGGTAACGCATCGCCGGTGACGATCCCGTTCTCGCTGCGCGGCTTTCCGGAAGGCCATGCCGATCTGGAACGGGCGAAATCCGAGCGTTCCTCGTTCTTCAGTTTTCTCAACCTCTGAACCGCGTAAGGCGCGCAGCCCTCGGCCGCGCCCAACTTTGAGGATTTGAAGACCATGTCCGTTTCGAAACTCGTTTCGCTCACATTGTTCTCCACCCTTATGTCGTCCGTCGCTTTCGGCGCGGCCGCGCCCGCCAGAGGCGCCGCGGCGCCGGCAGCACCGCCGCCGGCCGCGGCTCAGCCCACGGCGCCGGAACCCGCTGCCCCGCCGGGCGGCGCGGTGGCGCCCGGCACGGCGCCCGCGAATCAATTCTCGATCAATCAGCCGGTCGGCGATTGGGCGGTACGCTGCGCACTTACGACGGTGCGCAGCCCGGCGCCCTGCGACATGATCCAGATCACCGTCAATCAGGACACCAAGCAGCGGGTGATGAGCATTTCCTTCGCCTATGTGCCGAGCCGCGATGCCTTTGCGATGCAAGCGGTCGTGCCGACGGGCGTCGCGCTGACGCGCGGCATGACGCTGGCCGCCGGCAATGTCGCCCTTCAAGGCGTGCGCTATAATCGCTGCGAGCGCGACGGCTGCTATATCGAGACCCTGGTCGATGCGCCAACGGTCAACGCGCTGACCAGTGTGGGCGAATCCACCTCCGTCACGGTGACGGGCTACGGTCAATTCAACGAATTCAAATTGCCGGTCTCGCTGAAGGGCTTCCCCGAAGCGCTCGACCGCATGAGGGGCCTTGCCCGCGACCGCGCGACGCCCTTGCCGGCCGGAACGCCGACGCCACCGCCGATCAGCGCAACGCCCTATACGCCGCCGCCCGCAGCAGCGGCAGGGACGGCTCCGGCGGCCGCACCCGCGGCAGCCCCTCCGGCAGCGACAACACCGTAGAGATTATTGGCGGGCGAGATTGGTGGCGGTCGGGTCTTCCCAGCCGCCACCGAGGGCTTTGTAAAGCGCGACGATCGCCTGTAGCCGCGCAAGCTTGACGAGGCCAAGCTGATCGCGCGCGGAATAGAGCGTGCGCTGCGCATCCAGCACCGTCAGATATTCGGAGACCCCCTCGCGGTAGCGCGCGGTGGCGATGTTGAACGCCTGTTCGGATTGGGCTTCCTGCTCCAGCTGGTAGACCTGCTGCTCGGTCAAATTCGCAATCGCGCCGAGCGTGGTCTCGACTTCGGCAAACGCGATCACCGTCACGTTGCGGTAATTGGCGAGCACTTCCTGTTCGCGAGCACGCACTTCTTCCGATTGGGCTTGCAGGCGTCCGGCATCGAAGATGGTCTGAAAGAGGCTGGCGCCGATGGAATAGCTCGTGACCTGATTGGCGATAAGAGCGCCGAGCGCCGCGCTCGCCAAGCCTCCGGACGCGGTGAGCGAAATCGAAGGCAGCATCGCCGCGCGCGCCGCCACCAGATTGGCGTTGGCCGCTTGAAGGCCCGCTTCGGCGGCGACGATGTCGGGCCGGCGGATCAAAAGCTCGGAAGGGAGGCCCGGCGCCACCGCCGGCAACGCGATCATTTCGGCGTCTTGCGCGGAAACCTGGAACCCTTCCGGGGGCCGGCCGAGCAACGTCGCCAGCGCGGCGCGCGTTTCCAATTCCTGCTGCTCAAGTCCGGGGATGACGGATTGCTGGCCCGCGATCTGGGCGCGTTGCTGGGCAAGCTCGAGCGGCGTCGCGATGCCGTTGCGCACGCGCGCCTCGGTGACCATCAGCACTTCCTGCGCCGTTTGCAGGTTGAGCCGCGCGATGGCCAGACGCTCGCGTAAGGAGAGAAGCTGAAAATAGGTCGTCGCGGTTGCCGTCGTCGCCGTCAAGGCGATGGTCTCGCGGTCGGCGCGCGTGGCCTTGCCCGAAGCGACTGCGGCGGCGACGGTGCTGCGGTTCTTGCCCCACAGATCCAACTCATAATTCGCGCCAAGCGAAACGCCGAAGCCGCCGGAATTGCGCGATTGATTGGCGTCGCCCGACAATTCGACCGTGGGAAGAAGAATCGAGCCTGTCTGGCGTATGCGCGCATCGGCTTGCAGCACGCGCGCTTCGGCGGCAGCAAGATCGAAATTGCCCGCTTGCGTGGCGGCGATGAGACTATCGAGTTCGGCGCTGGAGAAATTGCGCCACCAATCGGGCTCCGGCCAGATCGGCGCGCCCGGCGCTACGGGCTGTTCGAACGCGGCGGGAACGTCGCCCTGCATCAACCGAGGCACGGGCGTCATCTCCGCGCAGGCGGTAAGCATGGCGGCGGAGACAGAAAGCGTGAGGAGAACCTTCATACGCATGGCACGTATCAATCGTTGGCGAGCGCGACCACGGGATCGAGCTTGGCGGCTTTGCGCGCGGGCGCGTAGCCGAAAATGAGCCCGGTAGCGGCGGCGCAGCAGAAGGCGAGCAGCATCGGTCCCATGGTGAACGCGACGGGACTGCCGAAGGCCTGGATGGCGTAACCCGAAGCGATGCCGCCGGCGACGCCGACGAGTCCGCCGATGCCCGACACCACCACGGCCTCGGAGAGGAATTGCTGCAGGATGTCGCGCTGGCGCGCGCCCGTCGCCATGCGGATGCCGATCTCACGCGTCCGCTCCGTCACCGAGACCAGCATGATGTTCATGATGCCGATGCCGCCGACCAGCAGCGAGATCGCCGCGACCGAGCCGAGCAGGACCGTCATCGTATTTTGCGTCGCGGTCGCCGTTTCCAAAACGTCGGCCATATTGCGGACCTGGAAATCGAGGGCGCCGTTATGGCGTTCCTGAAGCAGATTCTCGACCGCTGCCTGGGTCGAATTCATCACCGAAAGATCGGTCACCGCTACCGTAATATTACGGATGTAGCGCTGGCCGAAGATGCGCAGCATCCCCGTCGTCAGCGGCACGAAGATGGCATCGTCGGTATCGTCGCCGCCGGCGGTGGAGCCTTTCTCGCTCATCACGCCGATAACCTGGAACGGCATGCTCTTGATCAGGACGTATTGGCCGATGGGATCGTCTCCGCCGGGGAACAGCGTTTCGGCAACGGTCTGGCCGAGTACGGCCACTGTCGCATAGCTGACCTCGTCTTCGTCCGTGAAGAAAACCCCGCGCGCCACCGGCCAGCTTCGCGTGTCGGGAAGCGCGTCCGTCGTCGCGGTGATGCGCGTCTGATAATCGATAGCGCCGAATTGGACGGTCTGATTGCCCGAGACATCCGGCATGGCCGAACGCACATTGGGCAGGCGTTGGATTTCGCGGGCGTCCGCCGCGGTCAGCGTCGCGATGGGGCCGTTATAGCCGCGCGCATTGCGAAATTGCGGCCGCACGGTGAGCAAATTGGTGCCCATTTGCCCGATCTGCGCGACCACCTGCTGCTTGGCGCCTTCGCCGATGGCGAGCATCGCCACCACCGAGCCGACGCCAATGACGATGCCGAGCAGCGTTAGCACGGTGCGGAAGATGTTCTGCCTGAGCGCGCGCGCCGCCATGCTGAGGGATTCGCCGAGACCGGCGAACATCGCGGTATTACCGGTGTCGCCGCGTTCGAGATAGGAGATGTCGATGTCGGACACGGCGGCCGATTTGTTCGCCTCCGCCCTGCCGCTGTCCTTGACGACCTCGCCATCCTTGATCTCGATCACGCGATCGGCGTGGGCCGCGACATTCGCGTCATGGGTGATGAGAATGACGGTGTGCCCTTCGCGGGCGAGATTCTCGAGCAGCGCCATCACTTCGGCGCCGCTCTTGCTGTCGAGTGCGCCGGTGGGCTCGTCGGCGAGAATGACCTTGCCGCCATTCATCAGCGCGCGGGCGATGGAGACGCGCTGCTGCTGGCCGCCGGAAAGCTGGCTGGGGCGATGCGTCAGCCGGTCGCCGAGGCCGAGCATTTCGAGCAGCGCATCGGCCCGCGCTTTGCGCTCGGCAAAACTGGCGCCGGCATAGATCGCCGGTATCTCGACATTCTCCTCCGCGGTCGCGGACGGAAGCAGATTGTAGCTCTGGAAGACGAAGCCGAAGGCCTCGCGCCGCAGCCAAGCGAGCGAATCGGAATCCATTTCGGCGACGTTGTGGCCGGCGAATTCATACGAGCCGGCGGTCGGGCGATCGAGACAGCCCAATATGTTCATCAGCGTCGACTTGCCCGAGCCCGACGCGCCCATGATGGCAAGGAATTCACCCGGATGGATGGTCAGCGAAACGCCGCGCAACGCGTCTACGCGGATGTCGCCATCGCCCAAGAAGAACGTCTTGGTGATGTCGTGCAGCTCGATCAGCGGCGCCGTGGTGCCGTAGGCGCTTGCGCGGGTTACGTGTTCGTTCATTTAGAACCTCCCGCCGCCGCGAGCGGGCTGGCCGAGCGCGCGTCCGCCTTGGCGCGCGCCGGGCGCGGCCTGATTGCTTCCCGCGATGACCATTTCGCCTTCTTCCAATCCCGAGACGATTTCGGCATTGACGCGGTCGCTGACGCCGACGACGACGTTGCGGATTTCCTCTGTGCCGTCTTCCTTCACCACGGTCAGGGTCGCTGGCCGCTGACGCACGGCATTGGCGCCTGCGCTCGCCGCGTCCGCACCGCCACCGCGCCGGCCTCTTCCTTCGCCGCGTGCGCCGCCTTGACGTCCGGCGCCGGCACCATTGCCATCGCGAGCCGCGCGGCCGGCGCCGCGATTGCCGTATTGTAGAGCCGCCACCGGCACCAGCACCGCGTCAGGCGCGGCGCCGCGCACGAAGAACACCTGCGCCGTCATTTGCGGCATCAGGATCTTGTTCGGATTGTCCACATCGAACAACGCAGTGAACAGCACGACATTGTTGACGATGGTGGGCGTGGGCAGGATCTGGCGCAACCGGCCGACATAACGCTGCGTCGGATTTCCGAGCGTGGTGAAATAGGCTTCCATCCCAATGGTGAGCTTCGGCACATCGGCTTCGGACACTTGCGTCGATACCGTCATGGTCCTGAGATCGGCGATGGTGAGGATGAGCGGCGCCGTCTGATTGGCGTTCAGCGTCTGGCCCTGCTTGGCCGGAATGGCGGTCACCGTGCCGGCGATGGGCGCGTAGATATTGCTGTAGCCGAGTGTCGCCTGATCGGCTTTAAGCGTCGATTGCGATTGCGCGATCTGCGCTTGCATCGACCGCACAGAGGCTTGGCCCGATTTCAATGCCGCCTGCGCCACATCGTAAGCGTCCTGGCTGGTCGCCATCTCGGCGAGCAGCCGCTGCTGACGGTCGGCCTGCGCTTGTGCAAGCGCGAGATCCGATTGCCGCTGCAGAAGCTGCGCCTGGTAATTCTGCAATTGCGCTGTGCCGGCTTCGACCTTGGCGGAAGCGACGACCGGATCGATCTCGGCGAGCAACTGGCCCTTCATGACTTCATCGCCGATCTTGACGTGAAGCGTCTGGAGCTGGCCCGAGACCTGCGCGCCGACATCGACGCTCGTGAGCGGCAGCACACTGCCGACCGCGGTGACGACATCTTCGACAGCGCCGCGCTCCGCGGTAGCAAGCACGGGCTCGCCGGCCGTCTCGCCGCCGCGGCTCCAATAGACATAGCCCGCACCGAGAAGCGCGATCCCGGCGAGCGCCATGACGATCAAAGGCCGACGCTTCTTGAGGCCGCCCAATTTGCCCGCAGGCTTTGAAGGTTGCAGCGCAGGGTTCGCCTGTTGCGGGGCGCGGATTTTGTTTTGAATGTTCATAAGCGCATGTTCCAACTGTCCTGGCCAAGCAACCCGGCACCGATCATTCGGTTCCTGTTCGGACGGGCTAAAGCTTAGATTCCATCCGGCCTTTTTGTATCAAAATGTCGCTTGGCTGGCTTTAGCGCAGGTAAGTTAAACGCGCGAAGCTGACCAGCGCCTGAATAGGCCTATCAGGGAAAGGTCAGGTTCGCCGCAGCGCCCGCCGCGAAATTGCGAACGCTACGCAATCGCGGAAAGCCAAGGCCCGCAAACCCGAAACGCCAGGATTGCTAACGCGCTAGCGAATCTCGCTTAAGGGATCCATGCCGCTGGCCCGGATCGCTTTGCTGCCTTCGGCCGTCCGCATGGCCTGGATGAAGGCGCGCGCCGCATCCGCATTGGCCGATGAGCGCGAGATTGCCGCCACGTAATTTGTCGGCAAATTGATCGCGGCGGGCAAATTGCCCGCCACCCTGACGCCCTTGTTGGGGATCATCTCGCTGGAGAAGGTGATGCCGATCTCGGCCCTGCCGTCCGCGATGGCGGTGGCAATTTCGGACCCTTGCGTCCCGAACACGGTCTTGGATTTCATCTGTTCGGCGATGCCCATCTGCTTCAAAAGCCCATCGAAATGGACTCCCGACGTGCCGCCCGCCGCCGGATTCACATAGGCGACCGAACGCACCTTCAGCAGAGTCGCCTTGAACGCATCGGCCGACGACAGGTCGGGCGCGGTGTTCGAGCCGGCCTTCACGCCGACGCCGATGAGGGCGCGCGAAAGATCGGCCCGGCTGCCATTGACGATCATCATTTCCTTTTCCACCGCGTCCATACCGGGACCGGAGAGCACGAGAAGGTCCGCCTTCTCGCCGGCGCGCAAGCGCCTCTGCAAGCTGCCCGTGGTGTCGCTGATGATGTTGAGCGTATGGCCCGTTGCTCTGGTGAAGCCGGCGGACATTTCCTTCATCGGTTCGGTCATGGCGCCGCCGACGAACACTTTAATTTCAGCGGCGGAGGCGTGCGTCGCACCGACCATCAATGCGATTCCGGCAAGCGCCGCAAGCGATGTCTTCCCCATTGGCTTCTCCGTTCTGTTGCCGTGATTTTCCGTAACCGCCCGCTTCAATGCACGGGATCGACGCCCGCCCGCAGCAATAGCACCGATTGGTCCCTGCTGGTGGTGTAGGCGACGAAGGCGCGCGCCGCGTCCTTGTTGGCGCTCTCCGACGCAACCCCCGCCGTGTAGAGCGTCGGGTTCTGCGTGTTGCCGGGAAACGGTCCGACGATGGTGACGCCGTCATTGGCCTTGAATTCGCTCATGAAGGTAAGACCGAGCTCGATCTCGCCGCTGACGACGGCGTCGGCAACCGCCTTGCCGACCGGTTTCACCGTGGTCTTGCGCCTGGCGGCATCGGCGATGCCCATTTTCGCGAACATCTCCTCGATATAGACGCCCGAGGTCGCGCCCAATTTCGGGTCCGGATAGGAGATCGAGCGCGCGGCGAGGATCGCCTGCTTGAACGCTTCCGGCGTCGAGATGTTGGGCGCCTTGGTCCCTTTCTTGATGCCGATGCCGAGGAGCGAGTTCGCCACATCGTTGCGCGTGCCCACGACGATGCGGCCCTCTTTCTCCAACCTCTCGGCGGCTTCCGACGAAATGACGATGACATCGGCCTTGCCGGTCTTGAGCTTGTTCAGCACGACGCCGGTGGTGCCGAGCTCGAATTTGAGCGTGTGGCCGGTCGCATGGGTGAATGCCTCGCCGACGATATGCATCGGCAATTCCATCGACCCCGTGGCGTAGACGGTCAGCTCCGCCGCATTGGCCGAAAGCGAGATGGCGGCAAAGCCCGCGGCGAGCGCAAGCATCGATGTCTTCATGGATTTACGGGCCCCTGGTTCGGCAAGCGTCCTTTAGCCTTTTAGCAGGGTTCGCCGGGGCCTCAAACGAAAGGCCCGGCAGGCGGCCAAATCCTTGCAACTCCACGATCAATTCGGCGGGAACAGGCATGACGCCAAAGCGTTCTCTTGGCAGTAGCGGGCCGCATCGGGCTTCTTGCTGGGTACGCTCGCTTCGAGAGGCGCTTTGGCCGTGAACCTGCATCTTCCCGCCCCTCCCCCAACCCGCGGCCTTCCCAGCTCGCGCCACGCCTGGGCGATAAGGCGCGATCTTCGCATCGCGCGCCATTGCGCGGTGACGCTGGTGGTGATCGGCGTGCTTGCAGCCTGCATCGCCGCGCAAGACATCCTCGCCCCCACCGCGGTCGCGGTGACGCTCGCGCTCGTGCTTGCTCCCATCACGCGCGGCTTCGAGAACCTGAATGTCCCAACCGGCGCCGACTCGGTCATCGCGGTGCTGGCGACCGTTTCGCTGCTCACCTATGGCGCGATGCAGCTGGCGCCGCAGGCGACCAATTGGATCGCTCAGGCTCCAAAGATCGCCCAATCGATCGAACGCAAGCTCCGCCCCCTGACCCGCCAGATCGCCGCCGCCCGAGCAATGCCAGAATGAGCAGGACGATGAGCACCGTGCCCAAGGCGCCGCTCGGGCCGTAGCCCCACGCGTTGCTATGGGGCCATGTCGGCAATGCGCCGATGAGAAGCAAAATCAGAACGATAATAAGAACTTTTCCAAGCATGGG
>SHWE01000049.1 GCA_009693985.1 Alphaproteobacteria bacterium
CGATCAGGACGAGATCGTGATAGACGCGGCGCAGCGTGCGCGGGATCGGGTCGGGATCGCTGTCCCCGGACAGCAGCGCGCTGCGTTCGCGGTTGGCTTCCGCCGCCGCCGCTTCCAGTTTGTCGAACGCCGCCTGAATGGAATCGTGGTGGGCGCTGTTGCTCGCGCTGTCGACTTTGTCCGTCAACCCGGCGAACACATTCGCCGAAAGCGCCGCCATGAAATCGAGCACGGCTTTTGCCGCGTCGCCCATCACCGCATGGGCGCGCGCCGGCAGTACGATCATCGACACCGCAAGGCCGACCACGCCGCCAAGCGTGACCTCGACCGTACGGTCGAGCGCCGCCAGCGCCGGCCCTTCGGCCATGCCGGTATTTCCGAGCAGCAGAATGATCGCGGTGAGGGGCGCCGCGCGAAAACTCGGGTTCAGCGCGGCCAGCAATGCGAGCGGCACCAGCGATATCGCCAGCGCCGCGCCCAGCATGAACACATCCGTGTGCGGAACGAGTATCGCAACCACGGCGCCGTAGATGGCGCCCGACAACGTTCCGAGCAGCCGGTCGAGAGCTGCCTTGAACGAACCGCCGACGCTGGTCTGGACGACAAGCACGGCGGTGAAAACTGCCCAATAACCTTGCGGCAAGCCCAACGCATGGGCAGAAGCGAAGCTGGCGACGCCGGCCACCGCCGTTCGTATCCCGAGGTGCAATTCCGCGCGTCGGCGAAGCAAATAATTCATGCGTGATTGCACCATAAAATCAGAGGCGTAAACTGATTGCCGACATCGTCTTGCTCATCGTAAAGGCGACCTTAACCATTATAGCTTTCCATGGCGTTCTGGCTTAGGGTCCAAGCCATGTAACAAGGGCTTTTCCGGATAGTCGAAAATAGCGCGCATGAGTAATAATTCCAGTCGGCAGCATGAACCGACCATGGAGGAAATCCTTGCCTCCATCCGGAAGATCATCTCGGAGGATCAACCCGGCGGAGCTGCGCCGGCTCAGGCCGCACCCGAGCCCAGGGCTCCCGTGCAGGCAGCGCCCCCACCGGAACCGGAAGACGCGGACGTTCTCGATCTGACCGATGACATGGTGGAAGAGGCGCCTCCGCCGCCAATCATGCACAGGCAGGAAACCATCGTCGAGAACGATGTTATCTTCACGAATACCGAACACAAACCGCAAGTGGAAGAGTCGGCCATGGACGACGATGACGATCTGATTTCCGATTCCACGCGCCAAGCCGTCGGCAACGCGTTTGCCCATCTCGACCGCGGTTCGCAGGAGTTCAGCAGCCCGGGCGGTTCCACGCTCGAAGCGTTGTTCTTGCGCGCGATCCAAGATTCCTTCACGCCCACTTTGCAGGAATGGGTGGACGGGCATTCCGGCCAGATCATGGATCAGCTGAAGCCGTTGATCCGCGCCTGGATGGACACCCATCTGCCGCAGCTCATCGAAGCGGCGGTGCAGAAGGAAATCTCCAGCGCGGCCGGTTCGCGCAAGCGCTAGTTCATTCAAATGAATTAGACGTGTCATGGGCCGACTTGATCGGGCCATCCAGCCGGCGCATGTCCATCGCCTGTCCAGCTTTGCGATCACCTGGATGGCCCCCTGTTGCGGGCCATGACATGAGAGTCACTGGCGAGGCGGCTGCGCCTTCTCGCCCGTTTTTATTTCGACCGTCCCCAACGCATCGGCGAGTCGGTGCTTCGCCGCGCCCGGAGCAAGCGGCTGTTGCTGACTGTCATGCGCCGCCCAGCCGGTCAGATAGACAATATCGAAGGTGGCTGCGACGCGGCCCTCTGCATCGGCGAAGCGCGTTGCATATTCCCGCGCCAATGCGGCGAGCGTGCCGCGCGTCAGGAACGATTTCCGCCGGGCCGCGAGCACATTGGTTTCGCCCAAATGGCGCAAATCGGCGAACAGCCGTGTCAGATCGCGATAGCGCACGATGCTGCGTTCGACGTCGGCGACGGGAAGGGTGAACTTCGCCCGTTGCAGCAGTCCGCCCAGATCGCGCACATCGCCAAATGGCGCCACGCGAGGGGACGCGCCGCCGGCGTTTTCACTTTCGGCCGCCGCGAAGGAAAGGCGAAGCTCGCGCAAGGTTTCGCCGCCGAAGAGCGCCGCCATGAAAAGCCCGTCCGGTTTCAGGATGCGCCTTATTTGCGCCAGCACGCCCGGCAGATCGTTCACCGCGTGAAGCGACAATACGCTGACGACAAGATCGAAACTCTCGGGCGCGAAGGGCATGGCCTCATTGTCGGCGACGAGCGACGCCGCGCCGCTTTCCGTCCCGGTGCGCAGCCAATGTCTCGCCAGCGGCTCCAGTACCGGAAAAACCGCTTTGCGGGAATCCAAATCTAGCGCGTGCTCGAATGTGCGGTTGATCGCGCCGATGCGCGCCGCGATCTGCTCCGCCGCTTCCTGGGCCAGGAACACATCGCCGCCGAGCAGCGCCGCACGGCGGCGGCGTGCAAGACCGGCGGCGGGATCGAAGATTCGGGGCGGCGCCTGGCTCATCTTCCGGCTAGACTAAGCCGCATGGACGCGCGAAGGGAAATCATACCGCCGCTGGCCCGGCGTGGAGCCGCCTTCGCGCTCGTTCTGCTGTTTCCAACGCTCTGCGTATCGTGCCGCTGGCGGGTCGCCGAACCCCATTCGCTCTGTGCGCGCTGTTGGAGCGAAATGTCCTTCATCGAAGGCGCGCTCTGCGCCGCCTGCGGAACACCTTTCGAGGTCGATCCAGGCGATGAAACGCTGTGCGGCCCCTGTCATGCGCGCCCACGCGATTTCACGCGGGCGCGGGCGCTGTTCATCTATGACGAGGCTTCGAAGCCGCTTCTTGTCACTTTCAAATATGGCGACCGGCTCGATTCCGCGCCGGCTTTCGCGCGCTGGCTGGAGCGCAACGGCAAACCGCTGCTGTTGGACGCCGATCTGCTGATCCCGGTGCCGCTGCACCGCTGGCGTCTGTGGCGGCGGCGTTACAATCAGGCCGCGATCCTGGCAGCGCTTCTGGCAAAGAAAGTGGGCAAACCCTGCGATCCGCTGGCGCTGATACGCAAACGCCCGACACCGAGCCAGGGCGAGATGCCGTCGGCCAAGGCGCGCCGCCGCAACGTTCTCGGCGCTTTCGGTGTGCCCAAGGCCAAAATCGGCGCTATCCGGGGGCGGAATATTCTCTTGGTCGACGACGTCTTCACCACGGGGGCGACGCTCGATGCCTGCGCCCGGGCGCTGAAACGGGCAGGGGCCGCCCGCGTCGATGCGCTCACGCTCGCCCGCGTTGTAAGAACCGCTTCCAGCGATATATGAAGAGTGGAACTGCTTCGGAAAAGAGATGCCCAAAGTCATCGTCTACACAGCGCCGATCTGCCCCTATTGCGTCCAGGCCAAACGCCTGTTGAACAAGAAGGGCGTCGCGTTCGAGGAAATCGACGTATCCCGCGATCCAGAATTGCGGCGTAACATGGTGCAGGCGGCGGGCGGGCGCATGACCGTCCCGCAGATTTTCGTCAACGACAAACATATCGGCGATTGCGATGAGATCTATGCTTTCGAAAGAGCCGGCAAGCTCGATGCCCTGCTCAATCCGCCGGAATGACGAAGATGAGTGCTAAAAATGAGTGACCGCAAGATCCGCGTCGCCTGCGTGCAGCTTCGCTCGACCGACGATGTGAACGAGAATATCGCCACGACGTCCGCGCTGATCCGCGCCGCGCACAAGGACGGCGCCCAATTCATCGCGACGCCGGAGAACACCACACTGATGGCGCCCGATGGCGGCGCCAAGCTGGAGAAATCCTTTGCCGAAAAGGACGACCCCGCCATTCCCGCCTTCGCGCGGCTGGCGGAAGAATTGGGCGTGTGGCTTTTGATCGGCTCGCTCGCCATCAAAGTGTCGGAGACGAAGACGGCCAACCGGTCCTTCCTGTTCGATCCCAAGGGCCGCATCGACGCGCGCTACGACAAGGTCCATCTCTTCGACGTGAACCTGCCTTCGGGCGAGACCTATCGGGAATCCAATACGGTTGCCCCGGGCGGCGCGGCGGTGGTGGCGAACCTTCCGTTCGCCCGCATCGGCCTCAGCGTCTGTTACGACCTTCGCTTCCCGCAGCTCTACCGGACGCTGGCCAAGAACGGGGCGGAGATTCTGACCGTGCCGTCGGCCTTCACCGAGACGACTGGCAAGGCCCATTGGCATGTGCTGTTGCGCGCCCGCGCCATCGAAAACGCCGCCTTCGTGATGGCGCCGGCCCAAGGCGGCGTCCACGCCAATGGCAGGCGGACTTACGGGCACAGCCTGATTATCGGGCCGTGGGGCGATATCCTGGCCGATGGCGGCATCGACCCGGGCGTCGTCGGCTGCGAGATCGATCTCGAAGACATCGCGGCGGCGCGTGGGCGCGTGCCCTCGCTGACCCACGATCGGCCATTCAGCCCGCCCGTTTAGCGGCGCTTGCTTTAAGGGATTTAAACAACCACCTTCAGTACAATGGTTTTACCGGTTCAGAAGGACGTCGCGTGATCGTCTACAACCTCGCCTGTTCGGCGGGACACGAGTTCGAAGGCTGGTTCAAGGACAGCACCGCCTATGAGGCGCAGGCGGCGGCGCACGATCTTTCATGCCCGACCTGCGGTGATGCGACCGTCACGAAGGCGATCATGGCGCCGTCGGTGAAAAATTCCGTCACCAAGGCCAAGGGCGCCAAGGAGCCGACCCCAGCAGCCCAAGCCCAACATCAACAGAGGATGCGCCAATTCGCGGCCGGCTTTCGCAAATTCGTCGAAGAGAACGCCGAATATGTCGGCCCGAAATTTCCCGAGGAAGCCCGCAAGATCCATTATGGCGAGACCGAGGAGCGCGGCATCTATGGCGAGACGACGCTCGCCGAAGCCAAGGAGCTGATCGAGGAAGGCATCGACGTCGCCCCCATGCCGCCCGATCCCGGTAAGGTGAACTAGCTTCTTAGGTTATGCTACGCTGGCACGCCGATCTTCCCGCTGGACCCCGATGACCTTTATCGATTACGGCACGCTCGATGCCATTCCGGCGGCGAGATTTCGTAGCACCAAGCCCTATCCCTGGAAGAATCCCGAGGCTGTTCTGACGCAAGCGGGGTTTTCCGAACTCCAGAAAAATCTTCCCGATCTATCTCTCTTTGAGAGATTTTTCGGGAGGGAGCGCCCCTATGGGCAAAAGCCGCATGACCGCTTTGAACTGAAGTATCGAAACGGCCTGCCGCTTCCCGGCGCTTGGGAATCCTTCCTTGCCGAACTGTCGGGGCCCCGCTATCGCGCCGAGCTCGCGCGTTTGTTTGGCGTTACGAATTTCCAGCTCCGTTTCCGATGGCTTTACTCGATCGCGGGCTGTTCGGTGTCGCCGCATTGCGACGCGGCGAGCAAGTAAGGCACGCATATCTTCTACTTCAACGCACGCGAGGACTTGAAAGACGAATGGGGAGGCAAGACGCTCCTGCTGAACGACGGTGGTGCGTTTGAGGCGAATTCCGCGCCGGAGGTGTCCGCCTTCGGAAGGCGAATAGAAGTCGAGACCTTCGGGAATCGGAGTTTGCTTTTCTTGCGGACGCCGCATTCATGGCACGCGGTGGAGCCGCTGACCTGTCCCAGCGGCGCGGTGCGAAAAATCTTTACAGTCGTTGTCGATAGATCGCCAAGCCGCTCGCGCAGGATAGTGGGCCGACTATGGCGCGCCATTCGTTCCCATGTGCGCTCATAGTTTCTGGGCGACCATCATGTAATTGACGCCGGTGTCGGACGAGAGCCGCCACTCCCATCCCAACGGATCGAACGCCACGCCTTGCAGCTTCGTGACCGCAAGGCCGGCGTCTTCGAGATGGCGCCTCAGCTCGTCGGGGGTGACGAAGCGGTCCCAATCATGCGTACCCGGCGGCAACCAGCGAAGCACATATTCGGCCCCGATCTTGGCCAGCATCAGGCTCTTGAAGGTGCGGTTGAGCGTTGCCACCACCATGATGCCGCCGGGCTTCAGCAGCGTCGCGCAATTCGCCAGGAACCCGCCGAGGTCGGCGACGTGCTCGACCACCTCCATATTGAGAACGACATCGAAGCGGTGTCCCTCTTCGGCCAGGCCTTCGGCCGTGGTGGCGCGGTAGGCGAGCGGCAATCCGGCGCCGGCCGCATGGGCGGCGGCAATCATCACGTTCTTCTCCGAGGCGTCGGCTCCCAGCACCGAAAAGCCCAGCCGCGCCATCGGCTCCGAAAGAAGCCCCCCGCCGCAGCCTATATCGAGCAGGGTCAGGCCCTCGAAGGGCTTCAGGTGTGCTGCCGGCCGTCCAAAATGCACGACCGCAAGCTCGCGGATGAATTTGAGCCTGACCGGGTTGAACACGTGTAGCGGCCTGAACTTGCCGTTCGGGTCCCACCATTGGGCGGCAAGCGCCGTAAATTTGGCGACCTCGCCGGGATCGACGGAAGCGGACCTCGGGGGAGCGGTCACAGACGCCATCGCCTTTACCAATTTTGACGCCGAAAGCCAGTTGAGCCGGACAAGGCTCGCGTCTATGTATGGCCCGCAAAATCCTCCCGCGCCAGCCCCTTAAAGACCGCAAGATATGGCCAAGATCGTAATGAAATTTGGCGGCACTTCGGTGGCCGACGTCGCGCGGATTCGCAACGTCGCCCTGTTGGTGAAGCGCGAGGTGGACGCCGGCAACCAGGTCGCCGTGGTGGTTTCGGCCATGTCGGGCGAGACCAATAAGCTGGTCGCCTGGACGCGGGAGATTTCTCCCCTCCACGACGCCCGCGAATACGACACCGTGGTGGCGGCGGGCGAGCAGATCACGGCGGGGCTCTTGGCCGTGGCGCTGAACGCCATCGAGGTGCCGGCGCGCTCCTGGCTGGGCTGGCAGATTCCCATCCGCACCTCGGCCATGCACGGCTCGGCGCGGATCGTGGACATCGAGCCCGACCTGCTCAACGAGCGGCTGGCCCAGGGGCAGGTCGCGGTCGTCGCCGGCTTCCAGGGCATCGCGCCGGACAACCGGATCACGACGCTCGGCCGTGGCGGCTCGGACACCAGCGCGGTGGCGCTCGCCGCCGCCCTGAAGGCCGACCGCTGCGACATTTATACGGATGTGGACGGCGTCTACACCTGCGATCCGCGCATCGTCGCGAAGGCAAGGCGGCTGCAAAAAATCGCCTTCGAGGAGATGCTGGAACTGGCCTCGCTCGGGGCCAAGGTCCTGCAAACGCGCTCGGTCGAGATGGCCATGGTCCATCGCGTGCCGGTGCGCGTGCTATCGACGTTCGACGCCGACAATGGCGGCACACTTCTATGCGACGAGGACGACATCGTGGAAAAGAACCCCGTCACCGGCATCGCCTATACCCGCGATGAGGCCAAGATCACCCTTTTGAAGATCCCCGATCAGCCGGGCATTGCGGCCTCGATCTTCGGGCCCCTGGCCGAGGCCGGGGTCAATGTCGACATGATCGTCCAGAACGTCTCGGAGGACGGGCGGCGCACCGATCTGACCTTCACCACCACCCGCTCCGAGCTCGACCGGGCCATCGACGTCATCCGCAAAGCGGCGCCACAGATCGGTTACAAGGACCTCATCTCCGACAACAATGTCGCCAAGGTCTCGATCATCGGCATCGGCATGCGGGCCCATCCCGGCGTCGCCCAGACTATGTTCAAGACGCTGGCGGAGAAGGGCATCAACATCCAGGTGATCTCCACCTCGGAGATCAAGGTCAGCGTCCTGATCCTCGAGGATTACGTCGAGCTTGCGGTTAGGGCGCTGCATTCGGCATACGGTCTGGACGCGGCATGAATTATGCTAAATCGGGTGCGTCAGCACCTTCGGCATAGGCATAGATTGGGAGGCGGGGTCCTCTCGTTAGAAGGACGCGCCTAGGAAATGAGCAGCTTGATCCGAATCCGACGCATGGCTGGAAAGCCCATCTGATGCCGCCGCAACTCGTAGCTGGCGGCCCTAGAGTCCTTCTGCGCCGCCTGCGCGAGATCATGGCGGAGCGCGGAAGCGCTCAGGCGCGCATGGACAAGCTGGTTTCGGTGATCGCGGCCAACATGGTCGCGGAAGTCTGCTCGATCTATTTGCGCCGCGCCGGGGACCACCTCGAACTCTTCGCCACCGAAGGCTTGAACCGGGCCGCCGTCCACAATACGCGGCTGAAGCCGGGGGAGGGCCTTGTCGGCCTCGTCGCGCAGACCTCCGAGCCGCTCAATCTCTCGAACGCGCCGGAACATCCGAGCTTCTCCTACCGGCCCGAAACCGGCGAAGACCCGTTCCGCTCGTTCCTTGCCGTGCCTATCGTGCGCGGCGAGCGCGTCTTTGGCGTCCTCACGGTGCAGAACCGCACCGCGCGCCATTATGACGAGGAAGAAGAGGAAGCGCTCGCCACCATCGCCATGGTGCTGGCCGAAGTGGTGGCGCAAGGCACCTTGGTCGATCTCGCCGAGATCGGCGAGGCCCAGCTTTCGCCGACACGGCCCGCGACGTTCCGCGGCGAGTGCCTGGCCGAAGGCGTCGCCATCGGCACCGTTTTCCTCCATGAACCGCGCGTAAAAGTCGACCGCATGATCGCCGACGATCCGGCGGCGGAATTGAAACGGCTGGAGGGCGCGCTCGAGCAATTGCGCCTCGCGGTCGATGCGATGCTGGCTTCCTCCGAGCTCGACCTCACCGGCGAGACCCGCGAAGTCATCGAAGCCTATCGTCTGTTCGCGCTCGATCAGGGTTGGCGCCAGCGCCTCGTCGATGCGGTGCGTTCGGGTCTGACCGCGGAAGCCGCCGTCGAGCGCGTGCAGGACGAGACGCGGGCGCGCATCAACCGCACCGACGATCCCTATTTACGCGGCCGGCTGCACGATTTCGACGATCTCGCGCGCCGCCTCATCCGCCATCTGGCGGCGACCGACGGAGCGGTCGAACGCCATGTGCTGCCCGAGAACGCCGTGGTGGTCGCGCGCGGCATGGGTCCGGCGGAGCTTCTCGATTACGGACGCAACCGCATCGCCGCTCTCGTCGTCGAGGAGGCGGCCGAGACCTCGCATATCGCTATCGTCGCGCGCTCGCTGGGCATCCCGCTGATCGGCGGCGTCGAGGGCGTCGCCGATGCCGCCATCGAAGGCGACCGCATCGTGGTGGACGGCGAAACGGCGGAAGTCCATATCCGTCCGCCGGGCGAAGTGATTATCGCCTTCCAGGCCAAGCGCGCGCTTTTGGCACAGCGCGTCGCGCGTTTTGCCGCCATCCGCGATGAGCCCGCCGTCACCAAGGACGGCGTGCGCGTCAGCCTCAACATGAATGCCGGGCTGCTGCTCGATTTGCCGCACATTTCCCAATCGGGCGCCGACGGAATCGGTCTCTTCCGTACCGAGCTGCAATTCCTCGTCGGCTCCAAAATGCCGCGCCTGAAAGATCAGGTCGATTTCTACCGCCAGGTGTTCGACGCGGCGGGCAGTAAGCCGGTGGTATTCCGCACGCTCGATCTCGGCGGCGACAAGGTGCCGAGCTATGGCCGCACCGCGCGCGAAGAGAATCCCGCGATGGGGTGGCGCGCCATCCGCATCGCGCTCGATCGCCCGGCGCTGCTGCGCTATCAGGTGCGCGCGCTGATCGCGGCATCGGAAGGGCGCCGCTTGCGCCTGCTGTTCCCGATGGTCAGCGAAGTCGCCGAATTTGAATCGGCGCAGGCGCTCGTCGCACGCGAGCAGATGCGGGCGGAGAAGGTCGGCACGGTTCTGCCCGAAGCGATTCTTATGGGCGCGATGCTCGAAGTTCCCTCGCTGCTGTTCGAGCTTCGCCAGATGATGAAGGCTTCCGACTTCATCTCGGTCGGCTCCAACGATCTCCTGCAATTCATCTTCGCGGCCGACCGCGCCAACCCGGCGGTGGCGAAACGCTACGACACGCTCTCGCCGGCCGTGCTCAACCTTGTCCGTCAGATCGCCGAAGCCGGCAAAAACGCAGGAAGGCTCGGCGACATCTCCTTCTGCGGCGAGATCGCGGGAAGGCCGCTGGAAGCGATGGCGCTGGTCGGCTTCGGCATTACCTCGCTTTCCATGCAGGCCTCGATGATCGGGCCGGTCAAGATGATGATCCGCAATCTGGACACGACGAAGCTCAAGCCTGTCATCGAGCGGCTATGCGGGATCGAGCGCTCCAGCGCCCGCAGCGAGTTGAGCGATTTTGCCGCCGCCCACGGCGTCCCCATTGGCCGGACAGGGTAGGGCCGAGCTCTCACCCCGTCATGAAAGGGCCGTTTTGCCCTGCCATACGGGTGCGGGGCCGTGTTCGGGTTGTGGCTGGGACGGGCTTCTGATTTAATTCGGTTTGCCGTGGCCTCTTAGGGGCTTAACTATTGCAGCGTACGCTGCGCTCGGGCATTACCACCGGGCTGAGAGACGACAGGCGCAATGGCTAAGGTTACGAGACACTCGCTGGACGGCAGCGGCGGACTTGACCGTCGGCACTTGCACCTGCGCGAAATTTCCGACGAAGCGGACATGCCGCTCGACACGGTCGGGCAGGATTTGCGCAAGGCGCGCCAGCGCAAGGGCGAGGATCTCTCGCAGATCTCCCAGGCCCTGAAAGTCCGTAAGGGTTATCTCGACGCCATCGAGGAAAGCAATTTCGAGGCGCTGCCGGGACGCACCTATACGATCGGCTTCGTCCGCTCCTATGCCGAATATCTCGGACTCGACTCGGCCGATTGCGTCGACCGCCTGAAGGCGGAAATCGCCGGCCGCAAAGACGAGAAGGAAGGCAAACCTGCGCTGGCGCCGCCGACCGAGCGCAAGCTGCCGCCGGGCGCACTGATCTTCGTGTTCGTTCTCGCGGTGGCGCTGCTCTACGGCGTCTATTACCTGATCGCCGCCGCGGGACGCATGCAGTCCGAGCCGGTCGCTCCGGTCCCTGCGCGTCTTCAGGCGGAAGCCGAGCCCCAATTGCCGCCGCCACCGCCCGTCATCACCACGCCGGAACAGGCCACCGCGTCCGTCGATGCCGCGGCCACGACCGGAACCGAAGCCGCCGCCGCCACCAGCGCGGCCACGCTGCCGCCCGGTGAAAAATACGGAACCGCCAATTCGACCTCTCGCATCACGCTGCGCGTTCATCGGCCGACGCGGGTTCTGGTGCAGGGCGCCGATGACCGCTCCTTCATCAACCGGACGCTGCGCCCCGGCGATACCTATTCGGCACCCAACATCACCGGGCTGAAGCTCACCACGCCCGACAGCGGTGCCATCGAAGTGATCCTCGACGGCAGCTCCATGGGTTTCCTCGGCCAAGAGGGCACCGGCGTTGTCGACATCTCGCTCAATCCGCAAGACATCGTGGATCGGCAGGAACGCGGTTAATTCATGAGCGTCCGGCCCTATCGCGACATCCATAGACGTAAATCACGCAAGATCCTGGTGGGTACGGTCGAAGTCGGCGGCGACGCGCCGATTTCCGTCCAATCCATGACCAACACGCTGACGACGGACGCCAAGGCGACCATCGCGCAGATCAAGCGGCTGGAAGATGCCGGCGCCGACATCGTGCGTGTCTCATGCCCAGACAAGGAATCGACCGCGGCGCTGAAGGCAATCGTGCGCGCGAGCCGCGTGCCGATCGTCGCCGACATCCATTTCCACTATAAGCGCGCCATCGAGGCGGCCGAAGCGGGGGCCGCGTGCCTGCGCATCAATCCCGGCAATATCGGTTCGGCGGCGCGCGTCAAGGACGTGGTGCAAGCGGCCAAGGATCATGGCTGTTCCATGCGCATCGGCGTCAACGCCGGCTCGCTGGAAAAAGAATTCCTCGAGAAATACGGCGAGCCCTGTCCCGAGGCGATGGTCGAAAGCGCGCAGAGCCATATGCGCATTCTCCAGGACAATGATTTTCACGAGTTCAAGATCAGCGTGAAGGCGTCCGACGTCTTTCTCGCGGTCGCCGCCTATCAGCAATTGGCCGATGTGTGCGATTACCCGCTCCATCTCGGCATCACCGAGGCCGGCGGCATGATCCCCGGCACGGTGAAATCCTCCATCGGCATGGGCATGCTGCTGTGGTCTGGCATCGGCGACACCATCCGCGTCTCGCTGTCGGCCGAGCCGGAAGAGGAAATCCGCGTCGGCTTCGACATGCTGAAATCGCTTGGCCTGCGCCATCGCGGCGTCAACATCGTTTCGTGCCCGTCCTGCGCGCGGCAGGGCTTCAATGTCATCCGCACCGTCGGCAAGCTCGAAGAGAAGCTGAAACACATCGCGACGCCGATGTCGCTTTCCATCATCGGCTGCGTCGTGAACGGCCCGGGCGAAGCGCGCGAGACCGATATCGGCTTCACCGGCGGCGGCGCCGGGGCCGGCATGATCTATCTAAACGGCAAGCCGGTTTATAAGCTCGACAATGCGGCCTTGATCGACCACGTCGTCGAGCTTTGCGAGAAGAAGGCGGCCGAGATTGAAGCCGCCCGCAACGGCGAGGGCGCCGTGCCGGCCCTCGAATCCGCGCAGTAGCGAGCCATGCGGACTCTTCATCTTCCTTCCCCCCTTGAGGGGGAAGGTGACCCGCAGGGTCGGAAGGGGGGTGTCGTGCCGTCCCGTTCCTCCCTTCCGTCGCTTCGCGACCCCTTCCCCCTCAAGAGGGGAAGGGAAATATTGGCGTTATGATTCCCGACGCAAAGCTCGAACGCGTGCTGGATCGCTATCATGCGATCGAGGCCCAGCTTTCCTCGGGCAGCACCACTGACTTCGCCAAGCTGTCGAAGGAACATTCGCAGCTCGTAGCCGTCGTGAACGCCATCCAGGCCTATAAGACGACGCGCAGCCAGCTTACCGATAGCGAAGCGCTGGTCGCCGATCCGGCATGCGATGCCGAGATGAAAGCGCTTGCCTATGAGGAAGTGGATTCCTTGCGCAAGAAATTCGCAGGCCTCGAGCATGACGTGAAGCTGTTGCTGTTGCCCAAGGACGCCGCCGACTCCTCCAGCGCGATCCTCGAAGTGCGGGCCGGCACGGGCGGCGACGAGGCGGCATTGTTCGCCGGCGATCTTCTCAAAATGTACACCCGCTATGCCCAATTGCAGGGCTGGAAAACCGAATTGATGTCGCTTTCCGAATCCGATCTCGGCGGCGTCAAGGAAGCCATGCTCGCCGTCGAGGGCGACGGCGTCTATGCCAAGCTGAAATTCGAATCGGGCGTACATCGCGTGCAGCGTGTGCCGGCCACCGAAGCGCAGGGGCGCATTCATACCTCAGCGGCCACGGTCGCGGTGCTGCCCGAAGCCGAAGACGTCGAGATCGACATCCAGGACAAGGATCTGCGCATCGACGTCTATCGGGCGTCGGGCGCAGGCGGGCAGCACGTCAACAAGACGGAAAGCGCGGTGCGCATCACGCATCTGCCAACCGGCGTCGCCGTCGCCATGCAGGAAGAAAAATCGCAGCACAAGAATCGCGCCAAGGCGATGAAGATCCTCAAAGCGCGGCTCTACGAGGCCGAACGCGAACGCGTTGACAGCACGCGCGCCGCCGAGCGCAAGGGGCTGATCGGTTCGGGCGACCGCTCGGAGCGCATTCGCACCTATAATTTTCCGCAAGGACGCGTGTCCGACCACCGCATCAATCTGACGCTGTACAAGCTCGACCGGATCATTGCCGGCGATGATCTCGGCGATATCGTGGACGCGCTGGTGACCGAAGACCAGGCGACGCGGCTGGCGGCGGAAGAAATGGTATGAACATCCTCGACACCGCCGCCGAGAGTTTGCGCGCCGCCGGCGTCGAGCGCCCGCGCGCCGAAGCCCGCTTGCTGCTGGCGCACGCGATGGACGTCTCCCAGGAAGTCATCATCGCGGAATCGGCCACGCCCGATGCGGCGCAATTGGCGCGCTTCAACGCGCTTCTTGCCCGCCGCGCCGCGCGCGAGCCCTTCGCCTATATCGTCGGTAGCCGCGAATTCTGGAGCCTCGATTTCGCGGTCGGTCCCGGCGTTCTGATCCCGCGCCCCGAAACGGAACTCCTCGTCGAAGAAGCGCTGAAGCGTTTTCCCGATCCCGATGCGCCATTGAAAGTTCTCGATCTCGGCACCGGTTCGGGCTGCGTGTTGCTCGCCTTTCTATCGATGCGCAAAAACGCCAAGGGCATCGGCGTCGATCTGTCGGCGGAAGCCCTTGTCTATGCCAGGCGCAGCGCCGCGAGCCTCGGTCTCGCCGCCCGCGCGGAGTTCCTGGCAGGCGACTGGACGGACGCCCCGCAAACGGAGTTCGACGTGATCTTCGTCAACCCGCCCTATATCGAGCGCGGCGAGATCGCCTATCTCGAACCCGACGTCACGAATCATGAGCCCCATCTGGCGCTGGACGGCGGCCTGGATGGGTGCGACGCCCATCGCCGGGTGGCGCCGGAACTCGCCCCGCGGCTAAAGCCTAACGGGGTCGCTTTCGTCGAGATCGGTCACGGCCAAGTTGAAGACATCGGTAAAATTTACCTGCAAAACAGTCTTGGAATTGAGGAGATCGCCCCCGATCTTGCGTCGATAGCGCGCTGTCTGGTGGTAAAACCCGCATAGGCCGGGTGCTTGAACAACCCCAAAAAAAACGTGGAAATGGACGCGCGAAGCGGCTAGGTTCCTATTACTGGGGACATGAAGGGTGGGGCCGTAGGTCATAAGGACTAACGGTCGAGACGCAGCGGCAATCCGCGCTGCCCCTCATGTGATGAGAGCTCGAACCAACGCGCGACCAACCGATACGGGATGAGTGATTCTGCGCGCGCGTGCGAGCCAGCCGTAACGATCGAGGAGCACAAGTGAAACGTTCTCGTGGACGCGGCCGTCGGCCGCAACAAAATGGTGGCGGTGGCGGTGGTCATCACCACAATCACAACAGGGCCTTCGATTCGAACGGCCCGGACGTGAAGATTCGTGGCACGGCAGCGAACGTCTACGAGAAATATCTCCAGCTGGCGCGCGACGCCAACACGGCCGGAGACCGCGTTCAGCAGGAGAATTATCTCCAGCACGCCGAACATTATTACCGGATCATGATGGCCCAAGGGGGGCCCCCGGTGGTGCAGCAGCCCCAGCAGCAGGGCGGCCAAGGCCAGCAGCCCTATGTCCAGGGACAACCCCAAGCCAATGGCAACGGCAATGGCGCCCAGCCGGGCAATGAGGCGTTTGCCCCCCAACCCGGCAACAGCGCCCCGTCCTTCAGCCCGGCCGATGGCGACGACGGCCAGGACGGCGACGACGCCGGCTAAGGGCAGGGTGCCCGGCCCTCACACCCTTGTGTTGTCTTTAATCAACGCCACATAGACCCCAGCACGGTTGCGATTCCACCGTGCCGCCGCCTGAATTATCCGTGCCTGAAGGGGCGGACGAGGGCGGGCGAAAAGGAGTGGCGAGATGGATTTCGAGAAATTCACAGAGCGCGCGCGCGGCTTCATCCAGGCTGCCCAAAGCGCGGCCTTACGCGAAGACCACCAGCTTCTGACCCCCGAGCACCTTCTGAAGATCCTCCTCGATGACGAGGAGGGCATGGCGTCGAATTTGATCCAGGCCGCCGGCGGACGCCCCTCAGAGGTCCGCCAGCAGGTCGAGCTGGCCCTCGGCAAGCTTCCCAAGGTGAAAGGCTCGGGCGCCCAGCCCTATATCGCCCCCGATACCGCCAAACTGTTCGACCTCGCGAGCGACCTTGCCAAGAAAGCGGGCGATAGTTTCGTCACCGCCGAACGAATGCTCCAGGCTCTTTCCCTCCAGCAGGGCACGCCCTCGGCGGCGGCTCTGAAGAACGCCGGCGTCACCGCCCAAGGGCTGAACAAGGCGATCAACGATCTGCGCCAGGGCCGCACCGCGGATTCCGCGACGGCCGAGAACGCCTATGAGGCGCTGAAGAAATATGCCCGCGACCTCACCGAGATCGCCCGCCAGGGCAAGCTCGATCCCGTCATCGGGCGCGACGAGGAAATCCGCCGAACCATCCAGGTGCTGTCGCGGCGCACCAAGAACAATCCCGTCCTCATCGGCGAACCCGGCGTCGGCAAGACGGCCATCGCCGAAGGTCTCGCGTTGCGCATCGTCAATGGCGATGTTCCCGAATCCTTGCGCGACAAGCGGCTGATGGCCCTCGACATGGGCTCTCTGATCGCGGGCGCGAAATTCCGCGGCGAGTTCGAGGAGCGGCTGAAGGCGGTGCTGTCGGAGATCACCGCAGCCGCCGGCAAGGTCATCGTCTTCATCGACGAGATGCATACCCTCGTCGGCGCCGGCAAGGCCGAAGGCTCGATGGACGCCTCCAATCTTTTGAAGCCCGCCCTGGCGCGCGGCGAGCTGCATTGCATCGGCGCCACGACGCTCGACGAATATAGGAAGCACGTCGAGAAGGATGCGGCGCTAGCCCGGCGCTTCCAGCCGATCTTCGTCCCCGAGCCGA